>DFZI01000004.1:14631-47043 GCA_002383665.1 Dehalococcoidia bacterium UBA4060 | reverse complement strand
ACGATTGGAGCTTTGATCCTTTTGGCGGTGATTTGATCGACGGTTATATCTGCGGACGCGGTGCCCTTGATACCAAGTCACTGGGCATTATACAGTTGCTGACCATACTTGCCATCCGGGACAGGAAGATCCAACCTGCTTGCGATATCGTATTTTTGGCGGCTGCCGACGAGGAATCGGGCGCAGACAACGGCGTGGAATACCTTCTGCGTCAGTTCCCCGATGATTTTGAGGCAGGCCTGCTGCTTAACGAGGGCAGCTATATCGTCAACGATGTAGCATCCGACAGATTGATTGCCATGATCTCGCCCGGCGAAAAGGGTCCATGCTGGCTGAAGCTGAAGAGGAAGGGCATACCCGGCCACGGCTCCACGCCACATGAGCATAACCCGCTGGAACGCATTATACGCGCTACGCACCGGCTGCTGGAATACAAACCTGCCCTGCAGGTGACACCTGTTGTCGCAGAGTATTTCAAACGCATGGCACAGGTCTGGGCAGAGCTCAGGCCCTACGCAGAAGACGGCAACAATGAAACATTGCTGAAAGTGGTAGTGGAAAGCGGGCTGATCAACAGGGCACAGATCAGGGCAATGCTCTCCAACACCATCAGCCTTAATTCAATGCACTCAGGGGATAGGGTAAACGTCATACCCTCTTATGCCGAGGCGTTGATCGACACACGGATATTGCCGGGAGAGGACTCAGATGCCTGGGTGCAGCGTTTAACCGAGCTCCTGAATGACGCAGAAATCGAGGTGGAGCACCTCATGAAGGGCAGCGGCAATGCTTCCTCTGTGGATACTGAAGGCTATCGCATTATTGAGAGAACCCTGCAGGAACATTATCCGGAAGCTATTACGGCACCCTATCTTATGCTGGGCACAACCGATTCCCGCTTTTTCAGGGAGAAAGGAATCCCTGCTTATGGATTCTGCCCTACCGTGGTCAGCCAGGAACTGATGGG
Organism: Dehalococcoidia bacterium UBA4060; assembly: GCA_002383665.1. Taxonomy (GTDB): domain Bacteria; phylum Chloroflexota; class Dehalococcoidia; order GIF9; family UBA5629; genus UBA6808. Next base: position 46,076 of record DFZI01000004.1, on the reverse strand, counting down.
ATCAATGCACGGAATCGATGAAAAGATATCCGCCGATAGCCTGATCAAAGGGGTGGAAGTATACACAGATATCGTGGAGAAACTGTGCCAATGATAAATCTTCCCAGCCAGCAACCGGTTTCTTCACAAATTCAGATATCATTATTTCTAATTTATCTGGACTTCGGATCCTGAAATTTAAAGTGATGGATTCCACCTATGAAAAAACCTGCACTATCTCAGATCCTCCCCATCCTCATCACGACATATGGTGACCGCCCCTGGCGCAGGAGGCTGGAGCCTGCAGGTGAACTGGTACAGACCATCCTCTCCCAGAATACCTCGGATGCCAACTCCGGCCGTGCCTATGACTCGCTTATGAAAAAGTTCGGCACCTGGGACAATATTGCCAAGGCAGATATTTCTGAGATCACAGATGCCATCAGGAGCGGAGGACTGGCCGATGCCAAAGCCAGGTATATCAGGAGCGCCCTCTCTGCCCTGAAGGCTGAAAATCATGGTTTCGATCTGGAGTTCCTGAGAAAATACAGCGTAAAAGAAGCCAGGGCATGGCTGACCAGATTGCCCGGCGTGGGCATGAAGACCGCCAGTTGCGTGCTGCTTTTCTCGCTGGGCATGCCCGCCTTTCCCGTCGATACCCATGTCTACCGCGTGGCCAGAAGGCTCCAGCTGATTGACAACAGGTTATCGGTAGAGGAGGCGCATATTGAGCTTGAGAGGATTGTTAGAGCTGAGGACGTCTATCGCTGCCACATGCTGATCATTGAACACGGCCGTAAGACCTGTAGGGCACGGTATCCTCTGTGCAACCAGTGCACATTGGCCGCTCTCTGCCCGAGCTGCAATTCCACATCCAGATAGGTATACGGCTATGGTGTTCCAAAGTTTAAATCGACTGCCGGAATAGTATAAAAATATTGTACAATCTTTATAAACTAACCCATATACCACGGAGGTTTCCATGAAAAAGGCCACCCTGCACTATATACTTGATGGAATCGAAGGCCTGATATTGCTATGCCTGGTGGTTTCCGGTTTTGTGCTGTGGTTTGCCTTGCCTGAGGGCAGTGATGCCGGTAAAACAGTCTGGTTCAGCCGCTACACCTGGAAAGAAATCCATCACTGGCTGGCCGTAGGATTGCTGGTCTTTTTCAGCACACATATCATCACCCACTGGACCTGGATTACATATATGACCAAATCTTACTTCAGAAGATTTTATAAAGCCTGAATCAGACATGACTATATAGCTGTGATCAGGGCAACTTTCCGGTGCGTTCAAGCTCCAGCAGCATCTGCTTACGCCATAGCCCTCCACCATAGCCGGTTAACTCCCCGTCCTTGCCAATCACACGGTGGCACGGTATCAGGACCCAGATAGGATTCATTGCAATAGCCCGTGCCACAGCTCGCACAGCCCTGACATTGCCAGTGCTCTGAGCCATAGCTTGATAGGAGACCGTTTGACCGTAAGGGATACGCAGCAACTCGTTCCAGACATGTTCCTGAAAAGGGGTACCGCGTATGGCCAGCGGCACACTGAACCTTGTTAATCTCCCTTTAAAGTAATCGCTCAGCTCGATTTTCAAACTATCCAGCACAGGGTTGGAAACTGGCAATACAGGGAGGCCGAACCTGTCCCGTATTCTGCGGTAGCAGTATTCAGGCCTGAGACAGTCTGAGAACCCAACCATGCAAATCCCGTCTTCAACGGCGGCGCTGATCAGAGTGCCCAGGGGGGACTCGATAAACTGTACTCCGACACATTTATCCGCATTCACTTTCCCCGGTGCAGTTCTGATAGCTGACATTTAGTTCCTCACTATTATTTTCCAATTATTATCATACCCTGACAAGTTTGAAATTGGCTCCATTATCAACCCTGTTTACCCAAAAAACAAGCGCTTAATAAAACGACGGTATATAATACCCCGGGAGGGGATCATGGCCGTAAAGACTGCTGCAGAATACATTAACAGCCTGCGGGATGGCCGCATTATTCACGCCGGCGGTGAGAAGATCACGGATATAGCAAATAACAATCATGCCGCGCTCAAGGCCGGCCTGCGTATGGCCGCATTTGAATACGTCGTCGCCGCCGACCCACGTTACCGCGACCTGATGGTTGAAAAGGATGAAAATGGAGAGCCCTGCCACTTTGCTTATAACCCTCCCCGCACTGCCACCGACCTGCTGAGAAGGCGTGAGATCATCCAGAAGCTGGCCCGCATATGCTGCGGCCTGCCCGGAGCCGCCCACTTCACTGGCGTCGATGCGCTGCACGCCATTTCGGCTGTAAGCAGAATGGTAGACAAAGAGCGCAGCACAAGGTATGCCCTGCGTGTCGATGCTTTTATGCGGGAATGCAGGCACAGGGACCTGGGACTGGCCTGCGGCATGAGCGGCGCCGGACGCGGCCAGTCAACACCTGGCCATAAGGACTTCGGCATCAATGTTACCTCCCGCTCTGCCAAGGGAGTGACGATCAGCGGCGTTCTGGCACATATGACCTTTGTTCCCTACTGCCACGAGATCATTATCCTGCCGGCCCACGGCCTGAGGGAAGAAGAGGCACAACACGCCATTGCCCTGGCCGTTCCGGTCAACGCCCCGGGTGTCAGCCTCATCCTTTCTCACTCCCTGCCGGATGCTGCCATGAACAGTCTGGACCATCCCCTGTTATCCCGGATTTACAGCGGGGATTCGATGGTCATTTTTGACAACGTCTTTGTACCGCACGAGCGTGTTTTTCTCGACGGTGAATACGAGTTTGCCGGGCGTTGTGCACGGCTTTTCGCCTCTATCCACCGTCTGAGCAGCGACAGCCGCAAGACAGTTGAGCTGGAAAGCCTGGTGGGCAGTGCTTTCCTAATCGCAGAATACAACAGCCTGGAACGATTCAGCCATATACAGGAAAAGCTGGCCCAGCTCGTTTACTATGCAGAGGTAACCGAGACCCTTTCCCACGCCGCGGCCCTCGATTGTATAATTGATAATGATACGGGGTATGCCTTCCCCAACCCCCTGCTCTCCAACCTGGCCAAGTTCACCTTTGCTGATTACTGGCACCAGGCTATCAAGAACGTACAGGATATTGCCGGTGGGCTGACCGCCACACTCCCCGAAGGAAAGGATCTGGAGAATCCTGCTGTACGTCCCATCATCAGCCCCTACCTCTCGGGCAGGGAAGGGACCACGGCTGAGGATCGTGTTCGCATCATAAATCTTGTCCGCGACCTGACCATGCCCGAGACAGGCGCGGCCACCATACATGGGGAGGGCTCGCTCATCATGCAAAAGATGGCCATCCTGCATGAAGCCGACCGCAAACGTTATATGTCGGCGGCCAGGAGGGCAGCAGGCATATCCGAGATCGATCCACACCACGCCTACAGCTCCCTGCCTGACCTGTCACAGGCCGACAGGTTGCTGGAAGATATCTAATACGATAATCATTATGTAATCTTGACATCAGCGGGCACAAGCACCTATTATTCAGCATTGCCCTATGAAAATTCGTATGAACATCCTGCGCCTGCTTCCTTGTGCTCTAACAACAGTTATAGTATTTTCAGTCTCGTGCTCAGACCTGTTCGGACCCTCCATCTCAAATCTGACTGTGACCGTCGGGCTGGATTCCGTTTCACTTCCGCTGGATAATTCCGATTCTTTTTATATCGATAGCCCACAGATCTGCTGCTCAGTCAAACTGGAAAGGGCGCACAAGAACACCGCTGTCACCTCAAAATGGGTGCTGACAGACGGTGAGTTAGCGGCAGGTGATAACCCGGTTATCTACGAAGACACCGTTTACCTGGATACAGATGGCTATGCCGGCTTTACCTTCCACCCTTCAGTGAGAGGGTTTGCCCGGGGCGAATACAGGATTGATGTCTATATTGACGGCAAGGCTAAAGCATCGGGAAATTTTACAGTGCAGAAGGATGCAACGGGCAGCCTGCCGCAGATTAAAAAATTCACTCTCAGACCGGAGGTCATAACAGGCGGTCAATCCTCCCAGCTATGCTGGCAGGTTTCGGGCGCCACGAGCATCCGCATAGTGCCATCACCAGGCAAGGTCGAAACTTCTGGTGAGGTTACGATAACACCGACTACGGATGCGGTGTATACGCTCTATGCGGTCAACCGCAGCGGATGCAGCAGCAGTACCATCAGCATCAAGGTGCTGCCGGCAATCACAGGCAGTGCTGATCTACAGATACTGGATTACTGGAACACAGGGAACATCCTTTTTTACCGCATCTGCAACAAGGGCACACTGGCCTCCCCCGGCACTTTTTCAGCATTGTACAAGAACGGCTTATCTGTATCGGAGGACTTTGTTGGACCACTCTCACCCGGAGAAGAACGCGTGGAGTCCTTTGCCGGCTACCATTTCTCGCCGCGCTTCGGATCCATCACCGGATCCGCTTTACCAGAAGGCATCTCCGACGCCGTCAATATGCGTATCTGTCTTAACCAGCCAGCTTCCTGTGATGAGAGCGACTTCGATAATAACTGCTTTGAGCATAATTTCGGTCCCCTGCTCAGCATCAATCTGCTCAGATATATCAGCAAGGCCGAGTGGATAAACAGCAGCGGGGCTCTCACTTGGCCAATGGGGATGAACAGGTCCAGCGGTTGGGCCACTCTGGGCACCGCCGTCATGCAGGACGGGTCATTCCCCAATGCTCTCCTGATCTATCCAGGAACAGAAACCGGGAGCTACATACAGGCCAGCATCGGTATACCTTACGGTGAACCATACGTGTTGACTCCCATCACCGTTCCTTTCAAATGCAAGTTAACTTACCTGGCAGGCCTCACCAGCGATGCCACGGGCGGAGCCGGTGCCAGCCTGATGATCGGCATCAAGGAAGGCGACAGCATCGAATTCCTGGATGTCGTCAATCTTAAATCAAAGGGAAAACCGGAAAAATATGAAGTTGATTTAAGCAAGCTCGCCGGCAGGCAGGTGGAACTAATAGTAAGAGCAGAGGCCGGTGAAACACTACACCAGGGGAGCATTGCGTGGATAGACCCGGTACTGGCGCAGGACAGATAAAAAGTTACTGGACAAAGGCTATTTGTGAGCTGATCACAGTAGCGCTGATTTCATTTTCACTGCCCCCGACCAGCGTACTGGCTGAGACAACTCCTTCCACCTGCGTGCTGAGGTGGGACATCATCAATACCCCGGGCAGCTTTCCTCAGCGCAACGATATTCTCACACCCTGTGAAATTACCTCGCTGGTTGCCTCGCCCGACGGCCAGACTCTCTATGCCCTCGACCTGCCGAACTCCAGGCCACTCGCACCGGGCAACTCGGGTATCTGGAAAAGCACGAATGGCGGCATCTCCTGGACCGGCAGCCCCGGCCGGTGGCTCAGGCAGGCGGACCCGCCTCCGGTTGCCCCTGTGACCGGGATAGCCATGGCTCCCGATGATCCCACATTCATCGCGGCGATATGCATGGACACCTCTCGGGCATACCGCCGCGAGATATACCTCTCCGAAGATGGCGGCACCAACTGGACGTACAGCGGTCATATCCCCTGGGCCTATGGAAACGCGGAGCAGGCTGGCAGCCTGGTTATTTCACCTTCTTATTCGGCAGCAGGAAAACCAGTCAGGGATATCGTGATCGGAAGCCGCAATCCTGCCGATGGCCTGGCGCAGGGCGAAATCTATATCCTTCGCTATCCTGGACTGGCCGGCTGGAAATCACTGGACTTCCCCAACGGCGATGTGATCACGCTGGCCCTTTCCCCTTTGTATATCGCGGATGGCAGCATCGTCGTAATGTCCAGCAACACGCAGCGCACTTATATCAACCTGGGCTTGTATGATCCCGGCGCTGGCACCTGTTCCTGGAACATATCTTCCAACTGGCCTGTCGAGCTTGCTCCACCCGACCAGGCCGGAGGAAACAGCAGCGGCGAAAGCACTATAATCACAGGCTGTCTTTCCCTGCCCTCCGATTTTCAGGGCACAGACCCTGCCGGCCGTCTCATCTTTGCCGCATATGATTCCAACGACGCCGCAAGAGGAGGAGGCCACCCCCTGGATGACGTCTTCCGCCTTGACGATGCGATCGTAACAGGTTTGAAAGTGCCGGGGCACGGCAACAGCCCGCGCATCTCTTCCATCTCTTATTATGGCAGCCGTAAGACAGGCAAACTGCTGGCAGGAAGCGTCGCTGCCGAAGCCTCCACCGCCCGCAGCACCATCTGGATCACAACCGAGCCCTTGAAGCAGACGCCCTGCTGGGTAAAGCCTCTCAAGCCGCCAACAGGAGGTTACGGCAGCGGCAAGGCCAATGCGAAACTGGCCTGGATAAAGGACGGCACTGCCGCCATCTGCGGCACGGGCTCGGGCAACCGCGACACTCCGGCCAGATGGGGTAATATTGCTGACGCAGCGTGGGCGTCACAGGCACTGGATGAGACGGCTTTTTCCGTGAGCAACGATGACGGGAAATCCTGGAATCAGGTCGGGCTGATCGATACCAGAATTGATAACCTCTATGCCGTAGCAGCATCCGACGACGGTAACACCCTGTACCTCTCCTCCGTGAATGATACCGGGCTGGACAGCACCTGGCGCAGCACCTCGTCTATCTCCGGAGAGATCTGGCAAAGGGTGCTCTGCAGCGACTGTAATGCCCCTCTCTTGAAAACGGTGCCGGATAAAAAAGATGGCTCGGTCATATTCCTGGCCGCCATAGCGGAGCCACGTATTATGCAGTCGCGGGACAGCGGTGATACCTGGACAGATTGTCTGCCCGGGATGCTGATTCAGGATATGGCGGTCGTCAATAGCAATATGCTCGTAGCGCTGCAGGTAAACGGACTGGTCAGGCGCGGCAGCTATGATGCAGGCGGATGGCAGTGGAGCAGATTCCTGGATACGGAACTAAACCCGGCGCATACCATTGCAGCCCTTAATAACAACATAGTCGTGGGGGCTGCCAAAGGGCAGGGTTGTCCTGCATCATACTCCACCGACTGGGGAGACCACTGGGAGTTGATCACACAGCCGACACCCAGCCCGGGCAACCGCCATGTGGCCTTCGATGATGATTTCAAGAACAACCGCATTATCTACATGGCCGATGATGCCGGTGGTCTTTACCGCTGGTCAATCGGCACCAGCAACCGCTGGGATGACATGTCCCCACCCCATAGCAGCTATTACGGTATCGTTGCACTGCCGCGTGATACGTTGTATGCAGCTTACAGCCCCGGCAGCAACGGTGTCGACCGCACACTCTACTCCCGGTCCGGTATCCCCAAAGGTGGTGCAAGCTGGGACTCTCTTGCCACCGGGCTGTATAACGGCGTGCTTTTCAGACATGAACCCTCGGCCTTAATCTGCTCAGCCGACACCATTTGGGCCATTGATTCCCGCAGCTACAACCCATCTGCCGGGACGGGGATGCTCTGGGCTTTCAAAGACACATTGTCCAGGCACGGCCCCTGGCTGATCGCGCCCAAGGGTGGGGAACTGATCAACTGTGATCCGGTCAGCGGGCGCAATACATCGGTCGACCTCAGATGGGAACAGCTTTCGCTGGCCGACACCTACGAGATAGAGATCGGCAAAGATAAATGGTTTGACCTGCGTATAGGCGTAGCGGAACCTACGAATAACCCTTTCTTCTCGCCCAGGGATGTGCTTTACCCCTCGTACTGCATAGGTCCGGGACTTTTACCCGAGGCCGGTCATACCTATTACTGGCATGTGCGTGTGCGGAAAGCGGCTACCGGCCAGACCATCCGCAGCCCCTGGTCCACCGCCCTCAGCTTCCATGTTAGCCCCGGGTTTCCTGTCAGAGAGCACACTATAGCCACTGCCCAACCCGGTCAGGCCGTTTCAACAGAAGATTCTTCAGCCACATCGGTTGCTGCCCATCTCACGCAGGTTAATAAAAATGCCACCGATGTTCTGCTCATCATCCTGACCTGTGTCATCCTGTTCGGCCTCTTTGTGCAGGTAATCCTGTACCACCGCAAAAGAAACATGTGAAGCCGAATCACCCGCTCAGGGGAGAGGTTGAGAATGCCCTGGCTAATTCGCAAAAATCATGACCCTTACGCTATAATATCCCCATCGTGGTGAGTGTGGCCCAGAGGCCTAAGGCGCCAGGTTGTGGCCCTGGATACCGTGGGTTCGAATCCCACCACTCACCCCATACTTTCCCCGGGCAGGTCAACTCGATATACAAAGGCACAAAAATTGCTTCCCTCGCCCATCCCTTCTTCAATTCGCCAGAAACTGTCTATGCCGAAGTTTAGCGAGGCTATTTTATTCTGAAACGATTAACAAAAACAATAGCTGTAATTTGCAGTCAGAAGTAGTGTAAGACTTCGATGCCGAACAATCAGCGTGACATATAGTCTTTGCCCCAGAAATACAGTAGAGCTCCACCTCCAAAAATGAGTACAACCAAACCTATCAGGACAGCCCATCCTACCGGGATAAATACCATTCCTAACATTGGTAATATAATACTGGCGATAATAAAGATCAGCACAAGTGCCGCCAGAGTTGTAAGGCTTACTTCAAGTGTTCTATCTGACATTTTCTCCTCCCATTTTTAAAGCTGATTTGCTATCATACTCTTGTTCATTGTCATATGGATATCAGATGTTGCCCACCATAGTAAAATACAGGACGCTAAGCTCCAATGATAGCGTCATATAGTATACTTTCTACAGGGAAAAAGCAAGCTCGATTCACCCTGGGCTTATCTCGCTGAGGACAAGGTCGGCACCTCCGGTAAATTAAACAGGTATCAGCTTTCCCCATACCCGTTTTTCCCTACAAGACTTTGAAAATCCGCGGGGCATGGGACGAGCATGAGCCTTGTTCATTAGGGAGCGCCTGCCTTATTTAACCCGCTCAGAAACTCCGGATACCGGAACGCTTCCGGTACTTTTACCATCCTTCGTCAGACGCTAACTTCAGGCTATTTCGCTGACTTCTCCTTCTGCTCCCTGGCTAAGAACCGGGCCAACCTGTCCAGCTTAAAGATCGTATTGAACTCAGCATTTTTGCTTAGCCATAGCTTTTTCAAAATCACTGAGTCGGTGATAGCACCTTTATACATCAAACCATCGAGGAGTACTTTAGGGTCTTCGCACGCCATGATGAAATCCGGAGATTTTAGCTTCTTTTCCTCAACTCTAAAATCACCATTATCGATAAACATGGCAAACTCACCGCCTTTTGTCTTTACCGCGATATCGCGTTGCCGGCCCTCGATAGCTTTGCGGGCACGTTTTGATTTGCTCATCTCAGCAGCCAAGGCCTGCATCTTCTTAAGGCACTTGGCAACATCTTTATCGCTTGCCTTCGGGAATTTAGGCTCCTGAGGTGCCTCCCAGTTGAGCTCCGATTCCTGGAGTCCCTTCTTGGCAATTTGCTCCTTGGTGAGCTCCGCGGTAGGCACACAGTAGATATCGATTATCTCACCGATGCGGTTATCTCTAAAGATCACCTTCACTTCAGTGCCCTTCTTGATTATCCCTGGCGTCAATATGCCTGTGGTAGTGTAGAGCATAACGCTTAAGGCAGTATCGGCACCTTTCAGTGTCACTCGACCCCGGCCAAAAGGAGCTTTGTCCAGAAATAGCGCGTTAGCGAAATAAGTGATCGGTGGAGTGCTTAGCATCGTTCCCACCTGTCCCACCTCGACTAACTCTGAAGGTGCAAAGTTGCAATCGGGGCAATGAGTCACCACCGGGGGCACCCTGACGATGCCGCATTTAGTGCATTTACAGCCTAATATCTTTTTCTCATCCCTGATAGCCAGAAAGAGGGGAGAGAGCTCACCGATACTCCTCTGGTAAAAGGTATACATGGCATCATTCACCAACAGATACTTCTCACCATCGATGGTTGTTACCGTCCCTTCTTTGTCCGGGATAAACTTGTATGGTATAACTTTTTCTTTTCCCTGCGATTCCATCGTTAGCCTCCTTTCATCATGCTCCAAAATTAAGACCACGCCATACTGACAGACAGTGATACCCGTGCCATGAACTAACCCCCGCCGATACCCCTTGTTAATTATTTCATTCCGGCATGACCAGGCCGACATTATATTGCTGGCACCCACAGCATGCCCGCAATACAGCAGCCCACCGCTGGGATTTACTGATAGCCTGCCGCCCGGCCCAGAGGGACAAACCCCATCTCCGCCATGGTGATCTCCAGTTGTTGCATAAAGGCGTCGTGAAGCTCCACCACATCAATCTCTTTAAGCGGATCTTTTATGCCAGCCATCTGATAAGCCTTCTGCGCAGCCACATGGTGCGACATGATACGTCCCCAATTATTCTGCCCCTTGCCGGCGAAAGAGGTCTCATTAGCTTCACCCACACCTGTTATCCACACCACCGGTTTTCCTGTGTTCTTCGAAATCGCCCTGGCAGTCTCCTCTTCAGCAATTATGAGGGCAGCAGCACCTTCACTATAGACACAGATCTCTAATTCCTTAAGCGGGTAAACAATGTACCGGGAGTTCATCACCTCCTCGGGAGTCACCTGGTCAAACTGTCTCTGAGCATAGGGATTGGTCTTCGCGTACTGTGAGAGCTGAGCTGATATCTGAGCGGTAACCTCCGGCTTCAAATCGCCAGGATGCTCATCCATATAGGCTAATATCACCTCAGTATAGCTATCTGAGGCTGTCCAACCTATCTTTTGCTCGAAGAAGCTGTCACCCGACCATCCGATAACTTTGATGACCTCGGGAGTGGATGACATAGAAGTGAAGTCAAAGCAGTCAGTAGCTTTTTACACGCCCAGCACCAGCCTGGTTTTGAACCTCTCCCCGGCTATATAGGCATGAGCCGCTGACATCGTATAAGCCCCAGTGGCCCCACCGTTGGTGACACGGACGCCCGGCTTATTCTGCATGCCAATTATACCCTGCAGAGGATGCTCGGGAATACATGTCCTCTCAAATATATCGTTGTAAATGACATAAAAAAACGGCATCCACGTCCTTGCTGGTGAGGCCGGCATCTGCCAGAGCATCTCTTGTGGCCATCTGGGCCAGCTCATAATAGGTCTTCTGATACCACTTGCCCTTAAAGGGCGTCACCGCCGCCCCTACAATCCCGACTTTTTTGCCATCTTCATTACCTCCTAAAAATAATGATCTCTGTGCCAATTGCCCACTCCCGATTGAAACCTGAGCCAAGGGTGTTTTTGAATTAATGCCGCAGCTTCTCCCTCCGGGGGCTTAAGGTCATCTGCCACATGTAATTCAAGCTACCATATACTACCTGCCTTGATGAAATCAAGCGCCGACCAGGCCTGGTCGCTCTAATTTTGCCCTGACATTTAGATACGCTTAGCCACACGCCTGATTTATAGAGGGCACCAATTTCATCCTTTGACGGGGCCTCGGCCAAACAGTATACTGCCAGTAAAATGCAGCCAATAAAAATCACATTTGACTATCAATTAACTCTTTTACCTCATAATTGCGAACACAGTATGTTAACGCACACAAATCGTTAACATACTGGTTACAGATTCGTCTCTGTGTATGCGCCTGTAGCTCAGCGGACAAGAGCACCGGTCTTCGGAACCGGGTGTCGTGGGTTCGAATCCCTCCAGGCGCGCCAGGTTTGGAAACTAAAATCAATATTTCGCTGCTTCCTTACACTATACATAGCTGAAAATGGCTAATAAATAACTAAGGAAAAGACAGAAGATAGCCAAAATGCTCGGCAGAAGATCAATCACCGTCACCAAGTACCTTAAGAAAACGGCTCTGGTATAGCCCAGCGGTTTAAGAGAACTGAGAGCCCTGGATTATCATGGGCTTTTTGTTGCCGATTTTTCTGAAGGATGAGTCTAATACAGGCTATTTGTCTTCCGATTCAAATGCCCGGCGAAACGCCTCAGGAACATCAGAACGTTTAGGCTTACCCGTCCGGCAAAAGCGTGCTAAAGACCGGTTAATCTCACCAATGTTGAACTGTTCAGGGTCGAATGACCCGCCGAGCCACTCCATCATGCTTTCATATTCTTCATGTGATGGGTCGCGAATCACTTTGAGCAGCTCGGCATAGCCCCAGATACCACCGCAATCCTCCGGCGGGCAGGCACGCTTACCCGCAAGGCAGACAGGGTAAAGTGTGCTGGACTCTGCAGGCAAAATTTTCTCGACTAAAATATCATGTTCCCAGCTATCGCCGAAGTCGTATTCATACCTGAACCTGGCTTTCTCACGGGATATAACCTTATTGAGCCTGGTCCGGCGAGAGTCTATGAAGTGAAGCTCGTAAAAATCATCATCCGGGTCAGGTATGCTGTACTCTTTACCAGCAATCTCGAACTTATAGAGATGTGAGTTGATCCAACCCATGACATGCTGTAGAATCATATGCAGTCTGTCAAGTGTGATATTGTCGGGGACCTGAATCCGCCGCCAAATAGGAGGCTTGCTTTCCCTGAGCGTCACTTTTAGCTGATATACCATTTCGTGAGTTTGTTTTGTCATATTTTCTCCTTACTTTTACCCTCCACCACCATTATCTCCTCCGGTGTCAAGCCATAAAGCTCATATACCATCTGGTCAATCTGGGTTTCAAGGGCACTCGTATCGGCATCGGGGTTTACTTTTTTCATCGATAGAATTTTGGTTACAAGATTCAGGAAAGGTTTTTGCTGCGTTTCAGATAATACTCGGAAAGGAAGCGAATTTAGCTGACCTGAAGACACGTGTGTGTTACTACTAAGATGCCTGAATATGAAGTCATATAATTTTGAATTTAAGCATGCCAAGATATAATCAAGATGCAATTTATCTGACTTTTTCTCCAGGTAATTAGTGTTGTTTTCTGAAAAAGCACTGAATCCAGATTCTTCAGGCAAGAATATTGTGGCGATAATTCGATATTCTTGCTCATCTGCCGTAGTCCTTTGAGTGATAATTGTATCGCTGGTTATACTTGGGTCCGCGGGTGGGTTCTTCAGATACTCCATGCCTGATCTCTTGGCTGTATTCTTAAAGGCATATCTTTGGATATTTTCAGCCCAGATTAACCGAGTTGCTCCTATAACCGGTTTTTCAATCAAACAGCCTTTGAATAAGTCCCACTGTATTTTCCCTGTTGTGAACGAAAATCCAAGAGACGATAACGGCTTTGCCGACATAAGCACCTTATCCCATATTGAATAGCTTTCCCTTCTGTTAGAGCAAAAGAGGCATCCATCAAAACGCTCTGATTGGTAGATATTGCTTTTCGGAACTAGAAGGGATGTAACGGGATTACCAATGTCTTTTCGTTCGCCAATTTCTGTCACTATAATCTGATGATTTTCTTTAGGTGCACCCTTCTTATAAACAATAATAATGCAAGCTTGAAGTACTTCATCGAAAACCCTATGCCTGTCAATGATTTTCATAATCTCAATGAAATCGCCCTTGTTTCTCACATATTTTCTGAGATTTCCGAAATAAGCGTCAGCCAATAAAGTCTTCGGGTTTATGAATGCCAGTATTCCGTTTTCACGCAGAATATCTCTTATCGCCTTATGGATGAAAAGCCCGTATAGATTAGCCCTACCATATATTGATTCATCAAATAATTCTCTTAGTCTGGCGTCGGACACAACACCGTAAGGTGGATTCCCAATCACCACATCAAAACCGCCTTTTTCATGGAAGATCTCGGAGAAATAGACCTCAAAATCAAAGATTTCATTATCATTTGTAAGCTTCTTGATTAGCTGGTCTATCTGGTTGCGGTATTCCTGCTTCTTCCTGGCGTTGGTCTCATCGAAGTATAGAGGCTTTAACTCCTTCAACTTCTGGAACAGCTCATTATTGAACATATCCCGCTCAACACCCAGCAGAGAGTTTCCGCACACCACCTTATAGTCCAGGTTGGGCAGGGGTTTAATCTGCTGTATGTCTTCTTCATCCACCACCAGTGAAAGCCAGAGGCGGAGCTTGGCAATCTCTACGGCGCCGGGGTCAATATCAACTCCGTAAAGACAGTTCTGGATGGCGTGCCGCTTGAAATGATAACTCGTTCTCCCCGTCTTATCCGGCAGATAGGTGCTAAGCGTATTCCTGGCACGGACAATCTCCGTCATCAAGCCCACCGGGAATGCTCCGGAGCCGATGGCGGGGTCACAGACCCTGATTTCAGCCAGCTTTTCATCAATGAGTTTGGCATTCTGGCGTATGCTCTCCGGCAGCTTGTAGGCATAGCGCTCAGTTTCCTTGCCGTAGTTTTCGACCCTGGTATCGTGCTCAATCGCCAGCTCACCCACGCGAACAAAGGCTTCAATATCTTCACGGGGCACAATCACCCGGTAGCCCGGTGTTTCCAGGGTGCCTTGCTCCGGGTCCTGCTTGCCGAATAGCTTGCCCTGCGGAGGAGCTGTCGTAACTAGCGGCACATCCCCGGTGTTCAGGGCAGTGTCCAGGTAGTTGATGAGGCTCTCCTGGCACATATAATGGACGATTTCACGCGGAGTATAGTAAGTCCCCTTTGATTTGCGGTCTTTTACTTCCAATAAGTTTTCAAATACCTTACCAAGCATCTCCGGGTCAACGGCTACCTCTTTGTCCAGAGGTTCATCTTCCTTGACGGTAAAATTGTATCGGTCAAAGACATCCAATATTCCTGTGCCGGTGTCTCCCTCATCCGTTTTCACATTGTTGGAGAAAAGCTCGTTGGGAAGGAGGATATCAGTATGCACCCAGTCATAGTTGTTGATAGGGTCGAACAAGCCACCGTTGAGGAAGGGGATTTTGCAGTTGAAACGGCTGTAGAAGTCGTCAGTTCTCTCTACCGCCAGAGCTTCATAGAAAAGCGGTTCCAGGACGTCGTTGAAAAAGTTATCATAGGGAGCGATTTTCTTTTCGAATAAGCGCCGCAGAAAGTCCTTCGGCCCGGTCCCCCAGTCTGCATCCCGACTAACACCAAACCAGCCTTTCTTTTGCAGGAAGTATAGAAACACGATTTGCCCCAGGAGCTTCTTGGCGAAGTTGACCGGGTCTACTCCTTTGGCTTCAAAATCCTCCTTTACCTTTGAGTTGTGCGCGATGATGTCCTCTAATGCTTCCCTGACATCATTGAACAGGTCGCGATATTTTGTAAAGAACTCCCTGGTAACAACTTCAATGTTGAAGGCTTTCTCAAGGTCAGCTAACAACGGCTTTCTTTCATCGTCCTGAAGGATGGGGAGCAACTGCACCTGAGCAGTATGGCTGCTTTCATTCTCGCCAACCAGGAAAGAATACCGGCGCGCCGGCGTGAGCTCCTTTTCAACCTTTACCCGGCCGCTCGGCGACGGAGGGATGTTGTAATCCATGCGGACCAGGGAAAAGCGCCAGTCTTGGCTCTCCGGCGAAACAAAGGCTACCAGAGCCGCATCTTTCAACTCGCCGCCGCGACTTCCACTCAAATACCAGGCAATAAAGTTCCTTTGCATGGTGCGGGCACGTTCAAGCAAGTGTTCTTTCTTTAACCGTACGATAAGGACATCTATTTTGTTGCCCTCATCATCTTCGTACTTGCCCACCCGCTCGAGGGTTTGAATGCCTTGCTCGTAAGCGTCGGGGATAATGTTTCCCTGATAGGTGAAATTCTTAGAGGTATCGAGGTACTTGACCAGGTTCTTTGTCAGGTTGATGAGTCTTCCCTTATCAAAGGGACTCTCAAACGTGTCCTTAACGATTTTAACGGCTGCCTGNNAGAATCACGATGAGAGGCCAATCTATGGGGTTAGTCCCATAGCAATGCCTCTCTTTTCATTTAACCTGTTCATATTCAAGTATTTTCCTCAGATTATTCATGAGTTATATTATTTGCTTACCAGGTATTCAGAAAGAATCACCTCGCGGGGGCCGGAGGTCTGGGCAGCGCTCTCGGCCACCGGCTCTTTGAAAAACTCTGAAGCAATATTCATTTTGAGCTTTGCCAGGATTTTCAATGGATTAGCTTCGTTGCTGAGTTCTTTGCTGAGCTCTTTGACCAGGGTCTTGGCGGTCTGCCGTGGTAACCCGCCTTCCTCAATGAGGGTTATCACATCTCTGATGTAAAGCTCATCTTCGTCGGTGAATCCCTTGAAGTGCTTAATCAGGTTAGACTTCAGGAGCTTCAACAGGAAAGTAGCACTGTCCCGCCCACCCTGCATCCTGGCTTCCGGCGTTTCCTCAACTGTGGCCTCGGCAAAGGCTTTCTTGTTAATGCCCAGAAGCTCATAGTAATCATTGCCCGGGTTCTGCCGGGGAGTGTTCCTGTCAACTTCGAGACACCGGGCAGTAGCCAGAAAATCCAGCTCTTCAGACTTCTTATCTTCACAAACATAAAACTTCCGGAGCTTCCCCTTGCGGAAATAGGTTACCAGAGAGTGGGCCTGGCTGGGAGGACTCAGCCTGGCGGTCCTCGCCTTCTTCGGCAATCGCTTCACCTTTTCAAAGAGGTCAGGCTCGTTATCACGGATATTCCGGATAACCTGTAAATACTTCAGCTCGCTCTCTTCCTCCTCATCCTCTCCGGTGATAGTCTTCTTTGATGTCAACCGGTTGAAGAGGTCATGCGATTTGATTTCCTCACCCTCTGTCAGAAGCCTGGCATCAGCCCCCAGCATCTCGATGAAAGCCTGTATCTTGTATTCCGCCGCTTCCTTAAGCTTAATCTGGTCATTGGATTGGATAGTAGGGAAGAAATTGAAGGTAAAGATTTTATCGAATTTCGTGTCAACCCGGTTAATGCGGCCTACCCTCTGCATCAGGCGGGTGGGGTTCCAGGGAATATCGTAGTTAATGACGACATTGGACCGGTGCAGGTTCACGCCTTCCGAGAGGACCTCTGTGGTTATCAGAATCCGGTAGTCATCCTTTGGAAAATTAGCCCGGGCATCAAAGTTGGCGATTACTTTATCCCGGATTGGAGCTTTAGATGAGCCGGAATACGAGAGCACCTCATGGGGAAATACCTCATTCAGCTTTTCAGTCAGGTAATCAGCCGTCTCCTTTGATTCAGTGAAAACAATCAGCTTGTTTTTTTTCAAGGTCTCATTATTCTGAAGAATGTCCAGGAAAGTCAGAAGCTTCGGGTCTCTGGTTATAGCTTTCCATAGCTCACTGATTTGCTTCAGAACCGCCAGGTCATTTTTGAGGTCTTTTTTAAAATTGGCATTGAAATTTGATGCATCGTACCGGCGAGCCTTATCTTCGTCAATGAGGCGCTGAATAGCCTTGTCATCATCATTCTCCAGTAGCTCGAAGAGCTTATTGGTGTATTTCTTGCTGACATACACATTCCCCTCTTCGAACTCCCGAAGAAACTGCTCATAGGATGCTAAAAACCTCTCCAGGCTCTTCTTAAATGCGTAGAAACTGCTTTCGAGACGCTTCACCAGCAGAATCTTCATGAACTTCCGCATGTTCTTCTGAGCCAGCTCCTCCGGCTGGGTTATCTTGCCTTCGTAATAAAGCATAGGGGTATAGCGCGAATAAGAGAACTTCGTGGCTATCAGTTCGACTGTTTTGCTGAAAACCTGGTCCTCTCTATTGTTCAGTTGATACATGATAGGCTCAGGGTCAGCCACCTCAGGGAATTTGAGCCTCTGCTGTTTGAGGTCTTCGGCAAAGTATTTGACGATCTCTGCTCTGGTCCGCCGGACAATCAGGTATTTAAGGACTTTTTCTCTGATTTCCCGGGCATTTTCTTTCACGGTCTGGATGTATTCGTCATAGTTTTTCTGCCTGTCGAGCTCCTCCTGGAGCCGGTTGTCTAATCTATTGAAGAAGCCTTCCAGATTGGGCAGGTTGGGAATGGTGCTTTTTTTTCCTTTCTGAAAGAGCTTAATCTGGCTGAGAATATCTTTCGGGTAATTATTCAGAGGGGTAGCCGTAACCAGGATAACCCTTTTGCCGCGGCAGATTTGCGCCAGCATTTCATAGGTAATATTCATCTCGGTGCGGAAGCGGTGGGCTTCATCGATAAATATATTTTTATATTTATCAGTGCCCTGCTCAATAAGATGGTCAAGCTTTCCGATAGATTCAAAATCGGCAGGAACCCGGAAATCCGAGAAGACATTCGGCCAGGAGCCGGGGTTATCTTTTAACAGCAGGTTGGGCGGCGCAATAACCAGGTGTCTGCCGTCAAGTTGGCTGGCGAGCATAGCGGCAATATAGGTCTTGCCGAGCCCCACCACATCAGAAAGAAAAACTCCTCCGTATTCATCGAGCTTGTTTTTGGCGTCCTTGACGGCCTCGTTCTGGTAAGCCAGGTCCATAAAGCCTTCAGGCAGGTACTTCTTGTCAATCTCTTCCTTATCGATGTTGATTTTCTCTTTGAAATACTCGTACAGGAATTTAAGGTAAAGCTCATAGGGAGTAATGTTATTGTTAAGCCAGGTCCGGTTTTGTATCGTCTCAATATATTTGTCTTTGACGTCCACGGCGTTCGCCCAAAGCTCGTTGAATTTCGCCAGAGCAAACTCATAGTCGTTGCGGTCCTTGAGCTCAACATTGAACTCCAAATTATCCACAAGCCCGGCCTCCGTGAAATTGCTGGAACCTGTGATTACCCTGCCAACATCCTTATCGCCTTCTACAAAGGTCATGATATAGAGCTTGGCATGAATATTCGAAGACGGATAGGCTTTGATTTCCAATTTGCCGGTTTGAAGCCATTCGATAAACTTACGTACCCCTTGCTCCACATCGGCTTTATCTTCAGAATTCTCCATCTCACCGGCGACTTTGTTTGAGAACGCGTTTTTAGCTTCGGCATGGGAAAACTCAAGAATTCCTTGTTCGGGAGACCTGGCTTCTTGAATTAAGTCTGAAGTGTGCTTGTCAGTGCCAATTCCAATAAGGATCCTTATTTTTTCAGCCGCTTCGAGAGATTTATAGAGAGCGTAAAAACCGCTGGTGTAAAAATAGCCAACCAACACATCAAAGAACCGGGTATCCTTTATTAACACCCTGAATCTCTCTTTAAGGTTCTTTTCTCCCTCGTTGGTTATGAAGGTTGTGTCTGTATGTGGCATATCTCTTTTTCTGGAAGCTCTTAATTCTCGTCTTTGCTCTCAATTGGTTTAAGGTGTTCCTGGATAGCTTCAAGAACCCAATCCTGAATCGTTACATCAGCCTCCGCCGCCCGGACACGGATTTTTTTATGAACGTCCTCTGGCAACCGTATATGTATCATGCGAATCGCAGGTCTGAGGATTCGTTCTTTTCTATCCATATTTTCTTAGTCCAGTCAAGGTTCAGGATTGCTATAAATATAGCTTAGATACCGGATGAAAATCAATATCAGGCAAATTGCTGTATAATCATTTTTAAATAGCGAGACTACGTCTTAACTTTTCTAAATAAACTGTCAGTTGGCCAGGAGTGAATATTATGAAGGAGCCATCACACTGGGAACCTGAGACTATTGCAGGCATGACCGATGAAGAAATCGTCAGGAAGCTGAAGGAGCTTGTCCCGGCTTTTGACCTTGATTCCTTTGTGGCCAGGACGGCCCAATACATCTCAAGTGAGGATCTTGCCGAGGCTGAATACTATCCTGCAGCCAGATTCTCTGACGAGGACGAAGACTTTATCTGGTTAGCGTGTGAGGAACTCTGGAAGCGGCTGGTACCTGACAGGCCACCGGTGGAATTCGTTGCCGAGCAGGTGGACAATTTACTCGAAGAGATAGTCAAAGCCGGACAGAGGAAGAGATTTAAGGAGGTTTACCGCTTCAGCCACGAAGCGCTTGACCTCGTCTGCCGCAATGCCACTGAGGAAACCCCGTCAGGTCGCAGGCTGCGCCGCAACTACTACGAGCGGCTGGTAGATACGACTGTCTACGACCTCGAAGGCTTTTTAGATGACATGCTGCAGAACCTGATAGGGCTTGAGGAATACGATAGGCTAACTGAGATTGCCGGCATACTGGGCGATGGCCTTGATGATGACGTATTTCTCGATTACAAAGCTGAGGGATTGTTTGCCCTGGGAAAGGAAGAGGAAGCGGAAAAACTATTGCGGGAGCTCACCAAGCGTAATCCTGACAACCCTTTGTTCCCCCTGAGCGCCGGTGACTGCCACGCCATTTACGGCGAAAAGGACTTGGCCAAAGCCAAAGACTATTATCTTCAGGCGCTGAACATCGCTAAAAATCACTTCAATCAGCCGGACGGCAAAGATGATCTGCGTGCGATTTATCAGCGGCTCATCCTCGTGTGCAATGAGATGGGTAATTATGAGGGTGCCAAACGTTATGAGCGTCTTCTTGATTTACTCGAGGCGAAGAAGGTGGGTCGCAATGACCCCTGTCCCTGCGGCAGCGGCAAAAAATATAAAAACTGCTGCGGGCGAGACCAATCGGTCATGCCAAGGCAATCCTTTGACCCCCGTCTGACTGAGCCTTCGCTCTGGGCATTAACGCGGATTTATGCGGAGAAGAATTTCACCTCGGCTGAGGAGATGAATAAATATCTCTCCGAGATAAATCAGGATGGCAGGTCGCCGCAATGGCTGCCGCGGACGCCCCTTGAACAGGCGCAGAGCATGGTCTATTCAGCTTTAGAGACAACGGGTAAGAGAAGGCTGGAGCTTGCTAAGGAGGCGCTCAAGGTCTCAGCGGACTGTGCCGATGCTTATGTCCTGCTGGCAGAGGGCAAGGCCGATAGCCCTGAGGAGGCACTGAAGCTTTACGAGGAGGGGGTGAGGGCCGGCGAGCGCGCGCTGGGCAAGAAGGCCTTCGAAGAAGATGCCGGCCAGTTCTGGGGTCTGATTGAGACAAGACCCTATATGCGGGCCAAAGCCGGCCTGGCCCAATGTGTGTTGGAGCTGGGGAGACGGGAGGAGGCCATTGAACATTTTCGCGAGCTTCTAAGGCTCAATCCCAATGATAATCAGGGCATACGCTACCTGCTTGCCATGGCTCTGCTGGAAATGAGAAGGATTGATGAGTTGGAAGATCTGTTGGGAAAATACGACGAGCCAACAGCCGACTGGCTATTTACCAAAGCGCTGGTGGCCTTTCTCAAACAGGGGGACAGCACCGAGGCACGCAAGCTCCTGCGGGAAGCCCTTAAACATAATCCGCATGTGGCACCCTATCTTCTCGGTGAGAAGAAGTTGCCCCCGCTTGTGCCAGAGGAAGTAGGATTTGGCGATACGAGCGAGGCTATTGCTTACGCTGCTGACTTCGGGAATGATTGGCATACGGCTCACGGAGCGATTGAGTGGTTAAGGACGGTGAGTGGCAAAAAGCGGGGTGGGGGTCGGGGGCCGGAGAAGGGCACAAGCATCCCGAAGGCCTTTCTGCAGGCATTTGAAGAAGCGGATAAAAAAAGCCACTCTGAAGAGTAACCTGAGCGACTCAAACGATAGGAGTTGTTCATGAGCCTATTGGAAAGGTACGGAATGTACAGGGAAGGAAAAGGAGGATATAAAAAATGGAAAAGTCAATCAAGGACGGATTTTTAGCTAAGTGGAAGAAATATTTCAACGGAGCAGAGCTGCCCATTACCTTCTACTATACGGATGAGACGGGCAGGGCCGGGATGGCACCCCGCAGCACCGGTCACCGCTGCATAATCGCAGACCTGAGTCAGGTGCGTGGAGGAAAGCCTGTGTGCTTCGACGTTGACACTATAGGCTGCATGGGAGGCAAACGCTTTAAAGCCCCCGGCCATTTCATCGTGTTCAAACGCTGGGACCAGCTTGATGAAACCGATCAGCCGCAGGTGGTTATATTCTTCGCCCGGCCGGACATGCTGGCCGGCCTTTTCACGCTGGCCAACTTCGACCAGGAAGATCCCAACGGGGTCATTGCCCCCTTCGGCTCCGGCTGCTCCAGCATTGTTTATCATCCCTTCGCCCAGTTACAATCCAGCCGTCCCAAGCCTGTGATAGGGATGTTCGACGTCTCGGCACGGCCCCATGTGGCCAAAGATGAGCTAACTTTCTCAGTGCCGATGGCCAGGTTCCGCACCATGATAGATTACATGGACGAGAGCTTCCTCATCACCGGCTCATGGAAAAAGATACAGAAGCGAATTTGATTATAAACGGACTGTGGCAGGGCATCTTTGATATAAGGCATATCTTTGAGCCCCTTAATACAAATTAGCAATTTTAATATATAATTCACATCATTTATTCACATTTTAACAGGAGCTCTACATGAGAATTGATGACCTGTGCCGGTTGATCGACGAGCATTTTGATAAGGAGGAGTTCGAGCGTTCCCTCGAGTATTGTGATTTGCTCGCCAGTGAATACCCTTCCGAGCAGACCACTGAGGATATCTTCAAAAAGGGCCTCTGTCACTACAGGCTCGATGATAATGCCAGCGCCCTGTCCTGTTTTGACCGTGCGCTGGAAAGGGAACCCGAGAATATCCTGGCACTGACCAACAAGGCCATCTGCCTGTACGGCCTCGAACGCATACCCGAGGCCTTTGCCCTGTTCAACAGGATAATCAAGATTAACCCCGAAGTCTTCCCGCCCTGGTATTACATAGGCTTTTACTACCTGAAAAAATACTCGACTTCCAGGGATCCACACGATCTGGCTATAGCAGTCAACGCCTGCCGCAGACTCCTGGATATGGTACCCGACTACGGTGAATTCCCTGTCTACGACCCGGTAAGGCAGAGGGAACTGAGGTTGGATTTCTTCCTTTATCTGCACAACGATGTCGAAGACCTGACCGTAGAAGAGATGACCACATTATAGCCAGGCAGCGATCCAGCCTGCATTGAGCCCGACTTGTAGTTTTTACAGGCGGCACGGTGATTCTTTACAATTTAGGCATGCCTGTCAACTCCGTTTCCCCGGTCACGGTCTTCGCCGGCAAAGGCGGCGTGGGCAAGACCACCTGTGCTGCCGCTGCCGCCCTGCACTCAGCCTGGCAGGGCAGAAAAACACTGGCAATCTCTACAGATGCCACGCCCTCGCTGGCCCATATCTTCGATGAACCTCCCCACCCCGGCCCGGTGCAGGTAGAAAGCAATCTTTATTTCCAGGAGATCGGCATCAGGGAAGCCCGACAGTTATGGGAAGACCGCTTCGGCAGGGATGTCTACCAGGTATTCTCCTCCTTTATCGACCTTCCCTACGCCGACTTTACAGAGTTCATGTCATCCGTGCTGCCCGGCCTGGCCGAGGAGTTCATGGTCGACTACATCCGCGAGCTTTGCCAGAAGGGGGAATATGACGCCGTGGTCTGGGATACTGCTCCCCTCGGCCAGACACTGGCCCTGCTGGAAACTCCCTCCCTGCTCGGCAGCCACCTTCGCCTGGCGCCCCGCATCTACACACATCTCAGGGCAGGTGCGGACACAAAGGAATCCATCCTCGCTATCATCAGGCGCTGGGAGTCCCTCTCTGCCGTCGACATGGAGTTCCTGCGCAGCGGAGTGGATTTCAACATTGTGGTCATTGCCGAGGCCCTGGCCGTTAACCAGCTCGAAGGCATCCTGGCAGAGATGGACAGATACGGCTTCAGGGTCAGCCGCCTGATCATCAATAACCTGGCCCGGGATGACGGCTCCGGCTTCCTGCATGAGCGGTCGGCACAGCAGCGATCCTACCTGGAGATGATCAACCAGCGCTATAAGGGAAGGAAGATAACAGCCGTGCCCATGCTACCCCACGAAATTAAAGGCCTGGACAGGATCAGGGAAATAGAAACCCTCCTGTTCGGCTAACTCCTCACCAGCCTCTTCGTCAAAACCGGCGTAGCCACCAGCAGTACCCATAACAGCATCAAATCCCTGGTTTAATACAGAAACATATGCCGTCTAAAAACAGCCTCACACTGATTTTTCCCACGGGAAACGATCAAAGGGTGAGGGCAAAATTGAGGTAGAGCTGCGAGGCCTGCACCACATGGCTGAAGTTAACCGATTCCTCAGGTGTATGTGCCGTTTCCAGGCGGCCGGGACCCATGATAATGGGGTCTACCCCCGCACCCCACAGCACATTGCCATCGGAGTGGCTGCGGAAGTCCTGCGTCTCCCAGGGTATCTTCATGCTCTCGCACACATCGCGCAATTTGCGTACCAGCGGCCTCTCCTGCGAGATGCGGTAACCCGGGTGGGTATTCTCAAAGCGGATGTAGGCATCCAGACCGGGAATGGTCTGACCGGCCTGCTCCACAAGCTCCTCCAGCTCGGCCTTAAGCACATCCATACGTGAATCGGGCGGCAGGTGCAGGTCCAGCCAGGCCTCGCACGTATCGGGCACGACAAACCCGCCGGGAAAGCCCGACAGCTCACGGATATTATAGACCAGCCCGCTGTTGGCCGAGGTGGCATAGCCTGTCACCTGCAGCAGGAGCTTGAGCATATTCTCGATGGCATTCTTACCCAGCTCGGGCATGGAGGAATGAGCCCTTTTGCCGCGCGTGCGCAGCAGCACTTCCAGGTAGCCGTAATGGCCCAGGCAGGGTGTCATATTGGTAGGCTCGCCCACCACAGCCCAGGGGAAACGGTATTCCCTGACCAGCGTCTTGGCCCCGTCGCTTTCCTCCTCCTCGCCCACCACCAGTGCCAGTCCCACCGAGGGAAATTTGCCCTTCCTCTCTCCCAGAACAGTAAAAGCCTCGATCATGGCAGCACAGCCTGCCTTCATATCCGAACAGCCCAGGCCGTATGCCGTATCCTCCTCTTCAGAGAAGCCAAGATCGTCCAGGTCATAGGCTGAAACGGTATCAAGGTGACCTATAAAGCACACATCCACCTCATCCGTCCTGGGAGGCAGCACCACGATGTTATAGCGGTTTTCATCCACCGCCTGTTTTACCACTTTCAGCCCGGCCCTGCTCAGGTAATCAGCACAAAACTCAAGTATCTCCTCTTCTTTGCCAGAAGGGCTGTAGATGTCCACCATCTCCCTCAGCAGTGTCCTTAACCTTTCCGGCCGGACCTCACTCGCTATGCTTGCGGTCGTTCCCATTTTTTCTTCCCCGGATGATTCGCTTTTTATCCTTCTGTTGCTCTGTAGCGGCAGGATTATACGTCATATAGATGTGGGGCTGCGGGCTGCCGAACCCCTTGGCCCGGAAGAAGGCCAGCGCGGGAAGGTTATCGGCCTCGGTATCTATCATAAAAATGCGCACACCTTCTTCGATCATTTTATCGGAAAACCGGTTAAAAAGCCTGCTGGCAATACCCAGTCGCTGGTAATCAGGGTCGGTCACCATCCAGACCAGGTAGCCGTATTTCCAGGCTGATTTACGCTTGGCCACGACGTCACCCAGGGCAAATCCCACTATCCTGCCCCCCATCTCAGCCACGAGGCAATAGTCACTATCCGAGTTGAACATCGACACGACCTCGTATTCGTCCCAGGTCCTGTAAAGGGTAGGCGTTTTTTCCGCCGTGAAAACCTTCTCTCCCAGATGAAATACCGCAGGTATATCATCCACCTCCATCTCCCTGATCTCGATCTCCGGCCGCTTCCGACTTCCGTTTTCGGCATCGTCGGCTGCGGCTTCCGGCCCGTTTACCTGTTTGCAACTGCCGCTTGTTTGGGGCCGTTCGTCAGCATTATCCGTGCTCATATCTCCTCCGCTTACAGCGTAACACGTAACAAAGTAACATTAAAACGGAGTGCCTATACCCATCGGCCTGATTAAAACGTATATCCCAGCGCCCGGGCCTTGTCATAGCATTTCCTGGCTTCATCGTCCCTCTTGAGAGTCTCCAGCGTCAGCCCCTTGGAATACCAGAGCGCCGGATTATCCGGGTCCAGGCCCAGTGCCTTATCGAAGGCTACCAGAGCTTCCTCGTAACGTCTAAGCTCGTGCAGTGCCTTGGCCTTGTAGCCCCAGGCGAGCTCGCTGTCCTTGTTAAGCGATATGGCCTTGTCCGCCGATCGCAAAGCATCCTCATAGCGGGCTGACTTCATCTCGGCATAGGCCTTGCGGGTCCACAGCTCGGCATTTTGCGAATCCAGCCTGGTAGCCTTTTCATATGCCGCAACAGCCAAATCGTACTTCTGCTGGGCAACATAGACCAGCCCCCCGATAGCATAGGCGGAGCTGTTATTGCCGTCGATGCTTATGGCCTTATCGAGGCATTCCAGGGCCTTATCATATTTTTCCTGGTTGTAATAAGCCAGGCCCTTGCCCGACCAGGCATAGCTGAAACCGGGATCGATGGCAATAGCCTTGTCATAGCTTTCAATAGCCTGGTCATACCGCTGCATGGCATCCAGCGCCTGCGCCTTGTTGAAAAGGATGGCAACGTTGTTCGGATCGATCTCCAGTGCCCTGTCGAAATTCAGCACGGCCTTATCATAGGCGCCCTGCTCATACATATCCATGCCTCTCTCGTTGAGCTGCACCGCTTCGGGATTTTTACTGGTATAGGATTTAGGTCCGGACTGACAGGCGGCCAGGAATATGGCCAGCATCAGTATCATCAATAGTGCCACCCTGCCGGGCAGCCTGCTATTCAGATCATGCATATTAATCAAGCTTCCTTAAATTATTTTTATTCAAGCCGCTCTGGCCAACGGCATGCTCCGAATTTTAGCACCGTATCAAGGGTGAGTAAAATTATTGTCCTGTTTGGAGGCTTGAGAAAAAGCGCCAGGCATAAATTGGCATTTCCGTGGATACTTAAGGTATCATGTACCGGATCATCGGTGTCAGCAGGCCAATGATGCATGCCGGTTAAAGGAGGTTGACCATGAAAAAGGCTCTCATCGCATTTTGCCTGGTAGCAACTCTGACAACGCTCAGCGCAGCCTGTGCAGGCGGTGGATATTCCAGCTCAGAAATAAAACAGTATGACGAAAGCAAGACATCCATACAGTGTTCGGCAGGCGAGCAGTTCGAGATCATGCTCACCAGCAATCCCACCACTGGATACACGTGGGACAAGAACGAAGTCTATGATAAAGCGTACCTTGAGATGGTGAAGAGCAACTACATAGCGCCTCAGACCGACAGGGTGGGGGCCGGTGGCACCCAGCAATACATCTTCAAGGCTCTCAAAGCCGGCTCAACCACGATCAAAATGACCTACAAGAGATCATGGGAGAGCACGGCCTCCGACAAAACGATTACCTTTGATGTAACGATCAAATAGGGTAAGCAAGCCTGTGGTGGAGCAGATCAGGCAAGCTGGCCGGATTATCGCTGCCACAGCTACAATGCTATAATTAGGAATTAATTTGTTAACGTAAACAGATTACAGATGCCGGGCAAGATCTATTTCATCGATGTGACCAACCGTGACGGTGTTCAGACCGCCAGGCTCAGCCTTTCCAAGCTGCAGAAGACCATGATCAACATGTATCTCAACGACTTCGGGGTCTTCCAGTCTGAGTTCGGGTTTCCCACCACCAGCCACGAAACCAACTACCTGCGCGCCAACCTGGAGCTGGCCCGCATGGGCGTGCTCAAGCCCATCCGCCTCAGCGGATGGATCAGGGCTACCGAGGAGGACGTCGAAAGGGCCTTCCAGATGGTGCCGGAGCTGGAATATCTCAATATCTCCATCTCAACCTCGGACCAGATGATTCAGGGTAAATTCAACGGTCGCAAGTCCCGCACCGATATACTTGAGCAGATGGTCAATGCGTCCAGAGCGGCCCTCCGGGCAGGGATAAAGGGGCTGGGGATCAATGCCGAAGATGCCTCGCGCACGGACATCAAGTTCCTCATCGACTTTGCCACTGCCGCCAAAGAGGCAGGCGCCGAACGTTTCCGCTACTGCGACACGCTCGGCTATGATGATCCCTTCACCATCTACAAGACCGTCAACCAGATAGCCGAATCAATCTCGATGCCAGTGGAGATACACTGTCACGGAGATCTGGGCATGGCCGTGGCCAACTCGATAGCCGGTGCCAAGGGCGCGGTGGATGCCGGGCAGGATGCCTACATCAACACCACCATCAACGGCATCGGCGAACGCGCCGGGAATGCCGACCTGGTTTCCTGTGTGCTGGCCATCTCCAAGTCCAAGGGCCTGTCCGGGAAATACAAGCTCGGCCGGCCGATCGTATTGAACAAAGCCTATACGCTGGCCAAATATGCCAGCTATGCCTTCGGCGTTCCCATCCCCATCAACCTGCCGGGCGTGGGAGCCAATGCCTTTGCCCATTCCTCGGGCATCCATGCCGACGGCGTGCTCAAAGACCCCGAGAACTACGAGCTCTACAACTACGAGGAGCTGGGCAGGGGTGAGCCGGAGCTGGTGGAGACCGGGCGCCTGATCTGCTCCGGCGAATATTCGGGCATCTCCGGCTTCAGCCACATCATGGGCAAAATGAAGGTCACGTTCGCCAATGCCAGTGAAGCGCGCCGTATCCTGGAGCTGGTCAGGTACGCCAATGTCGAGGCACAGATGCCTCTGGTGGAGGACGAACTGCTCTTCATCGCCAGGTATCCCGAGATCGCCCGCCGCCTGCTTACCCTGACACCGCTGGCAGATTAGCGCCGGACAGGGTATTTTACCACCGAGGTGTATGGCCGGTGCTTTGCCAGTGCCCTGCTTTACGTCCATCTGTTTTTCAACACCGCATTAATATTTGCTTAACAATCATCTGTTAGGTTTGATAGTGAGAGTCTGCACCTCCTTATTAAGTACACAGGTGCCCCCTTGCCGGAGGGAGCACCTGCCTCCTCTCACAGACTCCTCAGTGCCAACGCAGATGCGGCCGGAGCTGGCCGGCTTGCAGCCAGCGGCTGTTTATTGCAGTATTAAGATTAAGATGGCCAACAAAACCATATTAGTTGTGGATGACGATGCCAGGACGGTTGAGCTGGTCAGGCTTTACCTGCAGCGCGACGGCTACAACGTGCTGACAGCATACGACGGCAACGAGGCCGTCAACAAATTCAGGGAGAGCAAGCCCGACCTGGTCGTTCTGGACCTCATGCTGCCCGGCCTGGACGGCATGGAGGTCTGCCGCAGGTTAAGGGAAGAGTCCGACGTTCCCATCATCATGCTCACAGCCCGCACCCGGTACGAGGACAAGCTGGAAGGCCTGGATACCGGTGCTGAC
The DNA here is from genome assembly GCA_002383665.1 of Dehalococcoidia bacterium UBA4060. GTDB lineage: Bacteria > Chloroflexota > Dehalococcoidia > GIF9 > UBA5629 > UBA6808. The sequence continues at coordinate 17,050 of DFZI01000004.1, read as the reverse complement.
GACTACGTGACCAAGCCCTTCAGCCCGGGCGAGCTGGCCGCACGTGTCCGTGCCATCTTCCGCCGCCTGCCCGCCGAGCGCGGCCCTGCCCGGCTCAGGCACGGCGACCTGGCCCTGGACTACCCCAAGCACGAGGCATACCTGAAGGGCCGCAAGATCGACCTGACCGCGGTGGAGTTCAAGCTGCTGGCCACCTTCCTCAAAGAGCCCGGCAGGGTGTTCGACCGCGCCGAGCTGATCGAGAGGGTCTTCGGCTATGACTTCGAGGGCTTCGACCGCGCTATCGATGTGCATATCTTCAACCTGCGCCGCAAGCTGGAGCTTGACTCTCGCCGGCCCGAGTATATCAAGACAGTCTATGGAGCAGGCTACAAGCTGGCCGAGCTGCAAAATGCAAAATCTACGCCATAGCCTGCAGTTCCGCCTCATCCTCGCCTTCACCGCGGTCATTCTCCTCACCGTCGGCTCCGTTTTCGTCATCATCTGGCAGGCCGCCACGGGCGAGGTCAGGGAGTTCAGCCAGCGCGTGGAGGGCATGGTCAGCGGCCGCATCCATCTTATCGTTTCCGACTACTACTTCACCTATCAGACCTGGGATGGCGTGGCACCGTTGATAAGCGAGCTGGCGGAGCAGTTTAAATACCGCATCATCCTGGCCAATGCCGGGGGCAGGATCATCGCCGATTCCGACAACTCCAGCATCGAAGGGGTGGACTCTGACAGGTTCTCCACCCGCCCGATTGCCCTCAGGAAATACGGCGGCCCCGCCGAGCAGAGGCCAGAGGAGAGAAAGCCGCCCAGCGATATGCCCCTTCCCACGCCTTCGCTGCTTCTGCCTTCAGGCCCGGGCAGGCCCAACCCGCCTGATCTCCCGGCCCCCGATACCTCGCAGTCCGCTGTGGCCGGTGTTCTTTACCTTATGCCGCTCACGCAATCCGAGGTCAGCCTCACCGCCCTGCAGCTTGTAACCAACCAGATCGGCAAGTACTTCGCCATCGGGGCGCTGATGGCCGTCGCAGCAGCTATCGTTTTGACCTACTTCCTCTCCCGCCGCATCCTGGCGCCGGTCAGGCAGCTCACCGTGGCCGCCGAGCAACTGGGCAAGGGCGACTTCTCCCAGCGCGTTAAGGTCGACGAGAAAAGCGAGATCGGCGAGCTGGCCGACACCTTCAACCTGATGGCGGCCGACCTGGAGCGCGATGAGAAGCTGCGACGCGACCTGGTGGCCGACGTCGCCCATGAGCTGCGCAGCCCGCTCACCAACGTGAGGGGCTACCTGGAGGCCATCCGGGACGGCGTCATGGAGCCAGACGAGAAGACCATCAACACCATCTACGACGAGACCATGCTGCTCTCCCGCCTGGTGCACGATCTGCAGGACCTCAGCCTGGCCGAGTCGGGCCAGCTCAAGCTGTTCTGCCAGCCGGAGAAGGTCGATGACCTGGTCACACAGGCCGTCAGCGCCATGACAGGCAAGTATGCTGAACGGAAGATCAGCCTGACCGTCGAGATGGAGGAGGGGCTGCCCCGTGTCATGATCGACCTCCAGCGCATCCGCCAGGTGCTGCTCAACCTCCTGACCAACGCCCTCACGCATACACCCGAGGGCGGCCGTGTCACAATCAGCGCCAGCCGGGCTGGCCAGTTCGTGGCCATCAGCGTGGCTGATACGGGCGAGGGCATACCGCCTGAGGAGCTACCGCTCATCTTCGAGCGCTTCCACCGCGTGGACCGCTCACGGGCCAGGGCCACAGGTGGCAGCGGGCTGGGACTGACCATCGCCCGATATTTCGTTGAGGCACACAAGGGAACCATCACCGTAGAGAGCGAGTTAGGAAAGGGCAGCACCTTCACCTTCACACTGCCCATAGGCCAAGGATGATTTCGCCAGCCCTTAAAATAAAAGATATAATATCCTGCAGATTGCTCAGCCGTCACAACGGCAAATAAAATCTTAATAATTGATTGATATCGTTTATATCTGATCTACTACGGACCAGCCCGGGCAACCGGGCACGGATGTATTCACATGTTGAAGAGCAGTAAAAAAATATATATAGCTGTGCTTGCCGCCCTGACCCTGCTGACGGCCGCCTGCGGGCAGGCCACCTCGGCGACGCCTGCCGCCACTCCCACCACCGTTCCGGTCAGGAGGGGAAACCTGGATGTGACCGTCTCGGTGGACGGCAACCTGAACATGCCGGAGGCCTTCAACCTCCATTTCGGCGCCCCGGGCGACGTCAAGGATGTGCTGGTCAGGGAGGGCGACCGTGTTAAGGCCGGCGCCATCCTGGCGCGGCTGGACGACACCTCCCAGCGCCTCGATGTCATGACCTCGCAGAACAGCCTGCAGCTCACCCTCTCCAACCTCTACGAGACTGTGCCCCGCCTGCCCCAGTTCCCCACGACGTTTTGGGAT
>DFZI01000004.1:12318-14617 GCA_002383665.1 Dehalococcoidia bacterium UBA4060 | reverse complement strand
CAGGATCCCAACATCCCCTATAATACAGGCCTCCCTGTGGGCTATCCCGGCTACTACTGCAATGCCACGGCGCTGACGGCCTACAACTGGGCAGCCGAGGAGGTGGCGGCGGCGCAATCCATGCTGGCCTCCGACAACCTCACGGGCGCCGCCATCGAGCTGTATATCGCCACGGCCGACCTGGAGTCCAGCCTCAAGATACTGGAGGATGCCGCCCTCAACCCCGCCTCGGGGCTGGGCAACATCGAGCCCTTCGTGCCAGCCGATGACGCTGGCTATCTCGGCTTCCAGATACAGCAACAGAATGCCTTCGCCCCCGCCTTCATCAACGAGATACGTGCGGCACTGGAGCAGGTCAAATCCGTCCAGGGCGATATAGACAATCTGCGCAATTTGATTGAGAATGGCCAGAAGGACGATGCCCTCCGGCTCTTCAGCACCGTGCAGGAGCATATCACCGCCCTGGGCGCCACGGTGATGAGGAACATCAACATTATCGAGCAGCGTGGCGACACCGACATCTACGGCAGGAATATCAGCACCTACCTGTACAACGCCGCCAGCGCCAGGCTGGATGCCGCCCTCAATGGCATCGAGACGGGCGGGCTGCGCTCCGATGATCTCGCCAGCAACCTGCGCATCGCCGAGCACTACATGAAGCTGTGCAACGGCATCCTGGGCACCAACGATTACGTGCTCCAGCACGGACTCTCGCTCAAGGCCGAGAATGAATACAAGATTAATGTGGAGAAGAACACCATAGACCTGGCCAACAAGAAGGACGACTTCCTCAAGACCGTCATCATGTCACCGGTGGACGGCATCGTGGTCAGCGTGGACGTCAAGAAGAACGATGTGCTCTCGCAGCAGGACTACTCCTCCAAAGGCACCATCCAGGTGGTAGACACCTCGCAGATCAAGTTCATCGGCACGGTGGACGAGATCGATATCCTCAAGATTCAGAAGGGGCAGAGCGCCACCATCTCCATTGATGCCATCCCCGACAGGAAATTCACGGGCAGGGTCTCGTTCATCTCGCCCTTCGGCGCCACCGCCACCGGCGGCGTGGTCAAGTTCAACGTGACCGTTCTGCTCGACCCCACCGACGTGGACCTCAAGGGCGGGCTGACCGCCACGGCCGACATCGCCATCCAGCATATTGAGGATGCCCTGCTTCTGCCGGTCACGGCCGTCACCACCGACAGCGAGGGCTCATTCGTCAATGTGGCCACCGATAACGGCACCAAATCCGAGAAGAGGAATGTCACGCTGGGCGCCCAGACGCAGCAGATGGTGCAGATCCTGGACGGCGTCAGCGAGGGCGAGCATGTGCTCATCAACCAGAAGGCCACCGGTGTCCAGACACGCACCACGATGGGACCGCTGCCCGGCGGCGGTGGACCCCCGCCACGCTAATGACCATGAAGACCAATCTTATATCAGCTAAAATGAAGGATATACCGTTGATTAAAAAAGCTCTGGCTTTGGCTATAACCATCTTAATAGCAACAGGCGTTCTGCTGGCAGGCTGTGCGCCCTCTGCAACGGCTAAAACCCCGTCTGTCAGTACGGTTGCGGTCAAAAGAGGTGACATCGCCGTTGATGTGACCAGCGATGGCAATCTGGAGATGCCCAACCAGTTCGATCTCAAGTTCGGCACGCCGGGACAGGTGGACCAGATCTTTGTGGAGGAGGGCGACTCCATCGGGGAAGGCGCATTGCTGGCCACGATGGACTGTTCCTCGCAGATCAACGCCGTCAAGAACGCCCTGCTCAGCATCCAGACGGCCAAGAACAACATCTCACTGGGCTGCGACACGGACCACCTGCCCTATAACTATCCCAACCTGGCCGTGCCCCGCATCATGCAGGAGGCACAGGCCGACATCGACAGGGCTTATGACTATCTCAAGTCAGGCCAGTACAAGGATGCTGGCTACTGGCTGGTGATGACCTATTTTGATATCCAGGTGGCCGAGGACCTCATCAAGACCAGGCCCGATGTGGCCGAGCTGGCCGGCGCCAAGAGCAACTCCCTCTACTCACCCGATAGCGAGGCCGGCAGCCTGAAGGGCATCTCGCCCGACAAACAGGCCGTGGTTGATTACCTCTACCAGTACCGCCAGAGGCTGCTGACCGTCAGCAACGGCCTGAGGGAGCGCGATTATGACGCTGCCCTCGCTGCCCTGGAGTCAGCCAGGGGGCAGATGCTCGATGTCAGCTCGCAGGCCAACAGCACCGTCGCCATCAAGAACCGCATGACCTACTATTACGCCGATACCTCCACCAGCGTTGACTT
>DFZI01000004.1:11861-12283 GCA_002383665.1 Dehalococcoidia bacterium UBA4060 | reverse complement strand
AACATCTTTGAGAGCGGCGGCAGCATCAACTGGAAAACGCTGCAGCAGTATAATATCAATCTGCATTCCGCCGAGAACGCCCTTTATACAGCCAAGCAGAACATCATGAAGACAGCTATCATCGCACCCACCTCCGGCATGGCCGTCAGCGTGAACCTGAAGAAGACCTATGTCCTCTCGGCCCAGGACTACTCCGCACAGACTGCCGTCAAGTTCGTGGATACCGGCACGGTCAGGTTCAACGGAAAGGTGGACGAGATCGACATCATGAAGGTCAGCGCAGGGCAGAAGGCCGACATCGCTGTCGATGCCATCCCCGGCCGCAAGTTTACCGGCACCGTGCGCTTCATCTCACCTTACGGCGTCACCAGCGGCAACGTCATCAAGTTCACCGTGCTGATCGACCTCGACCAGGTCGAGGA
>DFZI01000004.1:0-11736 GCA_002383665.1 Dehalococcoidia bacterium UBA4060 | reverse complement strand
CCAGCTTAAAGCCGACCGCCAACGGGACGGGCAACCCCATGCGCGTGCTGAGATAAGCTTCGCTATAATATATATGGAAAAATGATGATCGAATTAAACAATATCAGCAAAATCTACCAGGTAGGCGAGGTGGAGGTCAAGGCCCTGGATGGTGTCTCCTTCTCCTGTGAGAAGGGCGAGATGATCTCCATCATGGGGCATTCGGGCTCCGGCAAGTCCACCATGATGAATATCCTGGGATGCCTGGACCGGCCGACGGCGGGGCAGTATAGTCTCGATGGTGAGGACGTGGCCAAACTATCGGATGACCAGCTTGCTGTCATCCGCAACAAGAAGCTGGGCTTTGTGTTCCAGTCCTACAACCTCCTTCCCCGGATCACGGCGCTGGCCAACGTCGAGTTGCCCCTCATCTATGCCGGCAAAAACCACCGGCACACCAGGGCTCTGGAGGCCTTAAAGGCCACGGAGATAGATAAGCGCTCACGTCACCTGCCCGAAGAGATGTCGGGAGGGGAGAAGCAGCGCGTGGCGATCGCCCGCGCCATCGTTAACGACCCGCTGGTCATACTGGCCGATGAGCCCACCGGCAACCTGGACTCGGCCACCAGCCACACCATCATGGACCTTTTCACCGATCTTAACCGGCGGGGCATCACCATCATCATCGTAACCCACGAGGCGGATATCGCTGCCTATACCAGGAGGACCATCAGGGTTAGTGATGGAAAGATCATTGAGGACAGGATCCGATGAATGTCTGGGAGAGCTTCAAGACTGCCTGGCAGTCCATCTTAACCAACAAGATGCGCTCCGGGCTGACCATGCTGGGCATTGTGATCGGCGTCGGTGCCGTGGTGCTGCTGGTTGCCCTGGGTCAGGGCTTTCAGACCAACCTGACCACGACCTTCAATGACATGGGCGCTTCAGCCCTCTATGTTTCCACAGTATCTTCTAAGGATGTCACAGTGATTCGTCCACTGACCATAGATGATGCCGAAGCCCTCCAGGATAAGACGCTGGCACCCTCGATCAGTGTGGTCTCGCCCACCCGTCAAACACGCTCAACAGCTCAATACGGCAACAATAGTGCCGCAGTGACGGTCATGGGCATTACCCCCAGCATCAGCCAGATCAGGAACTACCAGTTGGAACAGGGGCGTTTCATCACCGACCAGGACGTCTCAGGCAGGGCCAGCGTGGCCGTGCTGGGCTACCAGACAGCACAGGACCTTTTTGGCAGCGAATCACCCCTGGGGAAGTCTCTGCGCGTGGCAGGCGTCAGATTACAGGTCGTGGGTACGCTGCAGAAGATGGGCGGCTTCGGCGGCGACAGCTATGTGCTGCTCCCGTTGACCACCATGCAGTCCAAGCTGACCGGCGGCAGGGAGGTCCAGCAGATCGCCGTCAAGGCGGCTAGCCCGGATCTTGTAGATACCGTTATAGCGGAGATCAGCAGCATTCTGCGCACGAGACATTACATTTCACCTGGTGCTCCCGATGATTTCCAGATTACCGACATGCGGGAAATGCTGTCCAGTATGGAGGCGACGCTCGCTGCCTTTTCCATCTTCATGGGCTCGGTAGGGGCCATCTCCCTGGTGGTGGGTGGCATTGGCATCATGAACATCATGCTGGTCTCGGTCACCGAGCGCACACGGGAGATTGGCATACGCAAGGCCATCGGCGCCAGACGCCGCGATATCCTGCTGCAGTTCCTCATCGAAGCTGGCGTCATCAGCCTGACCGGAGGTATGATCGGACTGCTGCTTTCCCTCATAGGTTCTAGATTAATGGGCAATATCGCCATCGGCACTGAGACGATAACTCCCGAGATCTCAGGCACCATCATCATCATAGCCCTGACTGTTGCCATCGGCACCGGACTCATATCGGGCACCTACCCCGCCTTGCGCGCAGCCCGCCTCGACCCTATCGAGTCGCTACGACACGAGTAAAAGACACGACATTTTACGCGTGCCTTCCTGTTCCTGACACTTCCCTGACTGCCGGAGCCAATCTCATGCTATATTTTGACCTTATAGCGTTGATGATGTAATATTGTGCGCCATGCAGGCTGCTCGAGTGCCAATTTTAACCCGAGAGAGTATCCGATCAAGTGAAAGCTAACGGTGAGAAGCCGGCTGCCGAGCCGTCAAATGAGAGGCCGCTAAAATACTGGCAGCCGAAACCGGGTGACCGGTTCTCGCGTCCTGCCAGATACAAAAGATACCAGCTTAGACGGGTGCTGGGCGTGCCTGGCCTGTTCAGCGCAGGCTACGGGGATGTTGGCTCTTCTATTTATTATGGACTGGGCCTGGTGGCTACTGTAGCCCTGGGCGCTACTCCAGTTGCACTGGCAATGGCCGGCATTATCTATGTTTTTAATGCCCTTACCTATGCGGAGGGTGGGGCCATGATACCGGAGGCCGGTGGCTCGGCCAGCTTCGCCCGTCACGGCTATAACGACCTTGTCGGTTTCATTGCGGGCTGGGCGTTGATGCTTAGCTACATCGCCACGATGGCCATCTCGTCCTATACCATCCCTGCCTACCTGGCGTACTTCTGGCCGCTGCTAAAAGAGCCTCTTTACAGCACTTTAGTCTCCATGGGCATTATCCTTTTCCTGATGACAATGAATGTGCTGGGATTGAGAGAATCATCGAGGATAAATATATTGTTCATCAGCCTTGACATCCTGACTCAGGTCACCATAGTAGCCATAGGCGCAGTTTTCATACTCGCTCCCAACCCGGGCATCCTGATCCAGCATATGTTCGGGCCGGGGAACTGGCCTTCACTGGATCAGCTTATCTACGGCGTGGCCCTGGCCGCCCTCTGTTTCACAGGTGTAGAGACAGTCTCCCAGCTCGGTGAGGAGACACGTCAGCCGGCTAAAAAGATACCGCGGGCCTATATACTCATGATTGTAGCTGTCCTGGTCCTGTTTTCCGGCATATCCATAGTAGCCCTGTCAGCCATGACGCCACAGGAGCTCGGCGATCCGGTCAACGGATGGGCCAGGGATCCTATCGCCGGGATTGCCAGCAATGTGGCGCTGGCCATTTCTCCGGAGAAAATCGCCGCAGGGATGACATCCGAGCCAGAACCTATCATCATCCTCATCTGGATGCTACGAGGTCTGCGTGACCTTTTACCGGCCTTGGTTGCATTGCTGGCCGCCACTATCCTGCTTACAGCCACCAACGCAGGTTTAATGGGAATCTCACGGCTCACCTTCAACCTGTCTTCCCATCACCAGCTCCCATCGGCTCTGAAAAAAATTCACCCACGCTTCAAGACCCCCCATGTGGCGATCGTTCTGTTTTGCCTGGTATCAATTTGCCTGCTGATCCCCGGCTTCTTCTCGCCAAACTTTTTCGCTGACCTGGGAGGGCTTTATGTCTTCGGTTCCCTGCTCTGCTTTGCACTGGCCCACCTGTCAATCGTAGGGCTGCGCGTTAAGAAACCCGATCTCCCCCGTCCGTTCAAGCTCCGGGTCAATTTTAAAATACGTGGACGCGAGCTGCCGGTGACTGCCCTGCTGGGCCTCGCACTGACTTTTTCTATCTGGCTCTTTATGCTAATAATGCAGCCTTTCAGCCGCTGGGTAGGTTTTCTATGGATGATAGGCGGCATAGCCCTCTACCTGGAATACCGGAGGACAAAGCGCCTGCCTTTCACACACCTGCCCGAAGGTACAACACCTTTTAACTCCTGAATCCATCGCTGCATCCTCCCCCATTTGGTCAGGCTTAAGGCGCATCTCTTTATGGTTTAAGTTGCTGCAGATCAGCCCTGGCTCTGTCGGTCAGCGATGGGTCCCGGGAAAGCTCGATGGCTGTTTGCAGATCGGCCACAGCCTCACCAGATTTGCCCAGGCCCCTGTACGCCAGGCTGCGTGTATAGTAATAGAGTGCCTCATCAGGGTTTAGCTCGATCGCCTTATCGGCGTCGGCCAGAGCCTCTTCCCAGCGGTAAATTCTCGATGCGGAGGCTGATTTCTCATTGTAGGCAGGGGCGAAATCGGGCCGGAGCCGGATGCATTTTCCCAGCTCCACTATGGCTGTGGATTGCATCATCTGGTTGTTGTAAAAACGTCCCAGGTCGTAGTAGACCAGATAGTAATCCGGTGCAGCCTCACGGGCGCTGAGCAGGTCCTTCAACGCATAGGTGGTGAGCCTTTTGGCCTTGTAGAACCAGGCACGCTCCATGTAGGCATCTGCCAGCTTTTCACGCAGGACCTCGGAAGGGGCTGTCTCCAGTGCAGCCCGCGCCTTTTCGATGGCAACATCATAATCGCCCGCACTTGTCAGCACGGACATCGCCTCATCCTCGCCTGTTTTGATCTCACCTGCAGCAGCCGAAAGGTTTTCCACGGCAGGAGAGGAAGCCTGTCTGCTGTCATTTGGCAAAGCAGGAGCGGGAGTGCTCTCCGTTTTATTCTGCGCGTCAGGAACAGCACAGGATAGTGCAGACAGCATTAATATCACACATAATGCGATCGATGTCAGCTTTACTTTGACTATGCACGGTTCACCGCAAAGGGCAGGATGCAGTCGGTTCATAAATTGATATTATAAAACCGGCCGTCCGCCCTATCAAAACCCATCGTAGCTTCCATATGGAAAAATTTTCAAAATTTTGGGCAAAAATACTTGACATGATTTTTTATTAATGTTATAAACACCATAAATAGATTTTACGATGAAAGTAAATATAAAAATTAAACTGTTTAAGGAGGCATAGCCCAAGTTGGCGCAAGCAACTGTTACACGACAAAAGGACCTGTTCGACTTATCTGCCGATGAGGAACCTCCAGGCTGCATCGTAAACGAGTCAGATGAACCTCCAAGCTTGCGTTTGCTGAGGAACAGGAAAAGGTTCTTCAGCAATGTGAAAGATGAAGAATGGAACGACTGGAAATGGCAGTTTCGTAATTGCATTTCCAGTGTTCAAGATTTAGCCCGGCTCACACCACTATCCCTGCGTGATCAGGTGAACATGACCCTGGTCACCAACAAATATCCTGTCTCTATTACGCCCTATTATTTCTGTCTGATAAACCATGGCAACCCCGCTGATCCCGTTAGAAAGCAGGCCCTGCCGGCTTTCGAGGAGATCGCACTGACAGGCATTCTCACCGAAGACCCCCTGGAAGAGGAGCGCGATTCCGTCGTGCCGGGGCTGGTCCATCGCTATCCCGACCGTGTTCTGATGGTCATCACCGACATCTGTCCCATGCTCTGCCGGCACTGCACACGGAAGCGCGCGTGGCGCCATGGCAGATGGGTCAGGCCCCCCGAGGAGATCGACCGCATGGTCGATTACATACGTAATAACCATGCCATCAGGGACGTCATCATCTCCGGAGGAGACCCTCTCGTACTTTCAACCAGGCAGCTTGAATCGATCATCAGCAAGATCCGTCAGATCGAGCATGTTGAGATCATCAGGATCGGCAGCCGCGTGCCTGTGGTAATGCCGCAGCGCATCGATGAGGATCTCTGCCATATGCTGGAGAAATACAATCCCATCTGGCTGAATACGCACTTCAATACCGCACGTGAGCTGAGTGATGAGGCCAGGGCAGCCTGCGACCGCATACTCCGGCACGGCATACCCGTCAACAACCAGTCGGTATTGCTGGCCGGCGTCAACGACTCGGTCCAGGCACAGATGGCACTCTGCCACGGCCTGCTCAAGGCCCGCATCCGTCCCTATTACCTCTTCCAGGCCGACGAGGTCGAAGGCACCGAGCATCTGCGCACGACAGTGGAGAAAGGCCTGCGCATTATCGAGGGCATGCGGGGCTACACCTCGGGACTGGGCATTCCGACCTATGTCATAGACCTGCCCGGGGGGGGAGGCAAGGTGCCGCTCCAGACCAGCTACCTGGTCTCGCGTTCTGACGGGCAATTCACATTTAAAAACTACAGGGGAAAAATCTATCACTACCATAACCCGAAGAGCATTCAGGCTGAAATGGGACGCAACGGGAAAGTAAAGGCCAGCAGCCTGCAGATGCCCTTGCCGGAGATGGTGGCCGTATAAATTCGGGTATATCATGAAAATCGGCCTCACCTACGACCTGAAAGATGATATCGAGGCGCAAGGTGAGGATTTTCCCGAAGACGCTCTGGAAGAATATGATTCCCTGGCAGTTATCCGAGGCATCTCCTCTGCACTGCGTTCACTCGGTCACACGGTCATCCGCCTGGGGGGAGGGCGCAAGTTTCTCTCCAATATCACTGCCAAACACGTCGATCTCGTGTTCAACATCTCCGAGGGAAGAGGGAACCTGCGCAGCCGCGAGGCCCAGGTGCCGGCCGTGCTGGAGATGCTGGGCATCCCTTACTCCGGCTCCGATCCTCTGACGCTGGCCATAACACTAAATAAGCCGCTGGCCAAGCAGATCGTCAGGGACGCCGGCCTGGCCACACCCACCTGGCAACTGGTCGAATCACCTGCCCATCTGAAGAAATTAAAAAACGCGGATATACCTCTGCCCGCCTTCGTCAAGCCCGCCTTTGAAGGCTCCAGCAAGGGCATCCGCCTTACTTCAAAGGCTGAGACATATGCCACAGCCCGTTCTATCGCTCTCGACCTGCTCAACCGGTATAAACAGCCTGCTCTTATCGAGCAGTATATAGAGGGTGATGAGGTAACCGTTGGCATCGTGGGAAACTCACCACCCGCCATCATCGGCATTATGAGGATGCTGCCACGCGGAAATTTCAAGGACTTCATCTACTCACTGGAGGTCAAGCGGGATTACCTCAACCTGGTGGACTATGAATGTCCGGCCAGGCTGCCCGGGCCTGTGATGAAACGCATTGAGGCCTCCGCACTCAAAGCCTACCGGGTGATGGGCTGCCGGGACTTCTCCAGGGTGGATTTCAGGGTCGACAGTGATGGCATACCCTATTTTCTCGAGGTAAACCCCCTGCCGGGTCTGAACCCTGTGTCAGGAGACCTGACCATCATGTCAGGCAAGACGGGCTATACCTATAACGGCCTGATAGCAGCTATCATCAAGGCTGCTGCTGCACGCTATGGGCTATGACGCTCAAGGTAGCTATCATATATAACGATCCCTTCAACAACGAGAACGGCCGGACCGGTGAGGAGGATGCCATCATCGGCGTGCTGGAGGAGGTCTATGCCGTCCGGGACGCCTGCCGGGAGCTTCATTATGAATGTGAACAGGTGGTCCTGCACAGGCCTCTGGAAGACGTGCGCAGAACTCTCAGCATGATCAAAGCCGACGTCATCTTCAATATTTTCGAGGGCTTTGAGGATGATCCCGGCACCGAGGCGGAGGTGGCGCGCATGATGGAGGATATGGGTCTGCATTTCACCGGCAACCCTTCGCATGTACTGGAACTGACGCTGGACAAGGCCCGTAGCAAAGATGCTTTAAAAAAATGTGGCATCGACACGCCTGATTACCAGGTTCTCACACCGCAGAATATAACCGGACTCAGGCTGGCCTTCCCCTGTATCGTCAAGCCGGTGGATGAAGATGCCAGCCACGGTCTGCTTCCGGAAAACGTCGTATACAACATGCAACAGCTTGAAAAACAGGTGCAACGCATCAGCAGGGAATTCAGGGGCTGTGCACTGGTCGAGGAGTTTATCGATGGACGCGAGTTCAATGCCTCGGTCATCGGAGGCAGTGAGCTTGAGCTTATAGAGATGTCGGAGATCATGTATACGCTGCCACCGGGACTGCCCCGCGTCCTGACCTTCGAATCAAAGTGGGTGGAAAATACTCCTTACTACAAGGGAACAATGGTGGAATGCCCGGCACCTGTGGGCCTTGAGCTGAGAGAAACGATCAAAAATATTGTCCTAAGGTCATGCCGGGAGCTGGGCATCAGAGGGTATGCCAGGGTTGACATGCGGCAGGATGCCGGCGGTAATATCAGGGTGTTGGAGGTCAACGCCAATCCCGACCTCTCGCCCGAGATCGGCATAGCACTTCAGTCAGAGAAGCATGGCTGGAGCTATAGCCAGCTCATTCAAAAGATAATAGAGATAGCACTGGAGTAACAGCTTATGCCCATTATAATCAGACCCCTGCTGGCCGGGGACAGGCCGGATATCGTCAGGATTCTGGAAGGTACGCAGGCTTTTACGCCCGTCGATGTGCAGGTTGCCATAGAGCTTTTGGACTGTTACCTGGAGGCCGGCATCGGCTCGGGCTACCATATCTGGCTGGCCGAGCTCGACGGCCGGGCGGCGGGATACATCTGCTACGGGCCTACCCCTCTCACAACAGGTACCTGGGATGTATACTGGATCGCCACCGATCCGGATCTCAAGGGCCATGGCATAGGCACCGCCCTTTTGAATTTTGCCGAGCAGGAAATCCGTCAGGCAGCCGGCCGGATGATCCTGATTGAGACTGCATCCAACCCTCTTTATCTGGAAGCCCGCAGGTTCTACCTGGCCCGCGGATATATTATCGTAAGCTCCATCCCCGACTTTTACTCGCCGGGTGATAATAAGATAACATTTCGCAAATTGATCTGAAATAACTATAATAACCGCAGTTGTGCCTCTGGAGATAACCTGTGAAAATTTCAGCAAATCTGCTCCGTAAATTTCTGCCGGCACTGCTGGCAACTGGCTTCTTCCTGATGCCGGCTTGCACCGGTTCCAGCATCCCACCGACCCCGTCACAGGAGATTATCTCTCCGCCGTTTTCCCTCACCCTTTTGCACGTCGGCGACACCGATGCCTATATCATCCCTCACGAAGTGATGATGAAATTCAACGGTAATGACACGCTCGTCCCGGTTGGCGGTTGGAGCCTGCTCATGGCCACTGTCGAGGACATACGCAGCCGTGAGAAAAATGTGATGCTCCTGCATGCCGGAGACGTGGCAGGAGATACGATATGGGGTGCTAAGTTCGGAGGCCTCGCCGATATCGATGCCATGAACACCCTGCAGTTCGATGCCATGGCCCCGGGCGACAGCGACCTTTCCGGCGGTCTATCAGGAGCGTTGACGCTACTTGAGAGGGCCGCTTTCCCGGTCCTGGCTGCCAACATGGACGCGAGGAACGAACCCTCGCTGGCCGGCCTGATTAAACCATATACTATAGTAAAATGTGGAGACCAACAGATCGGCTTAATCGGGCTGGTCACGCCTTATACGGTAATCAGGGATGACTCGGGAAAGAACATCGCCTTTTCTTCACCGGTCGACGCTGCCCGGCAGTATGTCAGCGAGCTCAAGGGTATGGGCATAAATAAGATCATAGTGCTTTCCCATCTCGGCTACAGCGAGGATATCGCCCTAACAAAGTCGGTCAGCGGCATCGATGTAATAGTCGGGGCACATAGCGCCACCTTCATGGGCGGAAGTGAATTTGAGCAGATCGGGCTAAAACCCGACATGCCTTATCCCACGGAGATGAAGGGACCCTCCGGGGAGACCGTCCTTATCGCACACGCCTGGAAGGATAACCGGTTGCTGGGACAGCTCAAGCTCAACTTCGACGAAAAGGGCAGGATCGGCAGCTATCAGGGACACCGATGCGCTGACGGACTACCTCAGAGCACAGAAAAATATCAGGAACCTGACCACTCAGCGGATGGCAATTCTTCCCACCGCTGATAAATAACCTGACTGGGACGGTGCCGGGATAAACAGGGCATGTACAAGGAAAAAGACGATATCATCGTAAATCTCACGGTCACTCAGAAATGCTATGCCGGGTGCAGGGGCTGCATTAACAGCTCGCTGACATTCCCAGGGCAGGGGCACGGGACAAATGCCGTTGTGGATATGGAATGCGACCCTGAACGCGATGTCGCAGTCATACAGGCCATAGCAGATAAATACCCTGATAGGGATATAACACTCTGCTTCTATGGCGGAGAGCCCTTCCTGGAGCCGGGGCGCATGGAACATGTGCGCACGTTGCTGGAAAAATCACAGGCTGCGGGCCGCATCAGGTATATGGCCTACTCCAACGGTGAGCTGATCGCCCAAGCTGCTGATACATTCCCGGACCTGATCAGAAGCATATATTTATTCTCCATTTCAATAGACGGCAGCCACAGGCAGCACGAGATGGTCAGGCCAGGTACCAGCCTGGAAAAAGTCATCGACAACCTGATCAGATTACGCCATGCCTCTGAAGGCAGCATCTTGATGTGGAGCACGCTACGCGAGGAACAGTCGTTGATGGACTGCTTCAGCGAGTTCATAAGCCTGCACAGGGACGGACTGGCCGACCACTTCTTCTGGCACTGGGCCGACACCGGACAGCCATACAGTGACTTCAAGGCATATGCAAAAAAGTATGAGGAGGAACTTGACCAGGTGCTGGAGCATTACGTATCCTGGCTGTCTGATGGCGAGATATTGCCTGTAGCGCATATCAATGAGCTTGTGCTTTACCTCCTGGAAGGGAAAAAACGCGGCCACACTGCCTGCGGCGTTGAGCTGGCCCAGAACTATGATATACAGGGCGGCAGAGTAAGTGCGTGTGCTGACCTGCCGCCTTCATGGGGCGCTTACAGCGAAGGCGGCAGCATAGATATACCCGCCACTGTACTCCAATCTCTGATGACATACAGGGAAGAGTTGGGCTGTCGCAATTGCAGCATGTACTTTTATTGCGGTGGCCGCTGCCCCGTACAGGCGCTGGCCGGCTCACCCGAGCGTACCCGGCAAATCTGCAAGCTTATGCACATACAGGTAAATACGGTCAAACGCTATATCGGATATATCAGCAAAATGCTGAAGAAACATAATATCAGCCGGCAGCAACTATACGACAGTTCGGCCTGCATGGCCCGGTATACCAATGTTGTGCCTTAGCACGATTTTTTACCGCAATTTAACAATTCGCCTCCACCACAATCACGCGAGCTGTTTGATTTACCCGCGTCTGTGAATGTATGATAAAAGATAAGACTGGTTTTCTCTGACATAAGGAGGTTTTTTATGGTAACGAAGAAAAAAGCTGTGGGAAAAACGGTTAGCAGTGTTAAGAAGACGGAGAAAAAGGGAGGTGTTACTGGCATCAGAAATGCGGAAGATGCACAGAGGGTGCTAAGACATGTGCCTGATGAAAAGCGCTTCTACTGCCATGACGGAAAGATACTGAATAATATATATGAGCTGAAAAGCGCCCTGGAAAATATGGATGAAAACACTTATAAACACCATGTCACCGGGGAGAAAAATGATTTTGCCCGCTGGGTGCGCGAGGTCCTCCTGGATGATAAATTGGCTAATGACCTGGGCAAATGTGCCAGCAGCAGCGATGCTATGCAGGTTGTGGCAGAACGGATAATCTGGCTGCAGGCCAGGACTTAAGCTTTTATAGAAAGGACATAAATAGACCAATCGTGATTAACAGCTACAATCCTAAAGATGCCGCACTCGACACGGTAGCGGTTATATTGGTTCTGTTGCCGGAGCCGACAACAACCGCCATGGGCATTGCCCTTCTGGCACGGCCGAGAGGCAAGGGTGCCCAGAATCACCCCGCGACGGCACACCACCAGTATCATAATTACCCTGAATACCAGTACAGGATGGAGAATATAAGAGGCAGAGAGATCACATGGGAGATCCGCACCAACCTGCCTGGCCAGCTACCCTACGAGGAGCTCAACAAGCCTGTCGTAGACATAAGACCACGCGAACAATATATTTACCCGCGGACGCAGAGCGAGGCAAGGCCCGCTCCGAAACTGCCCCCCGGCGTCAA
>DFZI01000024.1:13179-36121 GCA_002383665.1 Dehalococcoidia bacterium UBA4060 | reverse complement strand
CATAGAGTCAGGCCAACGCAGGTTCGATTTCCTCAAGGGCAATGAAACATACAAGTTTAACCTCGGCGGCAGGGAAGTTCCACTATATAGATGCGTAATTACCAGATAGAAAAATAGGCAGGGAATTCATAATGGGTCAGAAACTTCATATAGCCATCCTCAGCTTGCACAGTTGCCCCTGCGGCAGGCTGGGCAGCCGTTACACTGGCGGAATGAACATTTATATCAGAAATACGGCTACGGAATTGATCAAGCAGGGGCACAGGATCGATATCTTCACATGCTCTCACAAAAATGACCACGACTGCCGGCTGGAATTCGATGGACACCATATTAACCTCATCCATATTGAGGCTGAGGATTTTACAACGATCTCTCAAGCTAACCTGGATGCCCATGTTTCTGAGCTATGCAGGGCGGTTATCAACTATTCAGTTGCCAATAGCCTGCATTACGACATCATCCAGAGTCATTACTGGCTTTCAGGAATGGTGGGTGAAAAATTGAAGCATATCTGGTCAGTCCCCCATGTTACCATGTTCCATACGCTGGGCCTAATCAAAAATGAGACCAGCCTGGGCAAGATCGAACCACAGTACAGGATCATTAAAGAAAGGTCTATCATCAGTTCCTGCGACCTTATTGTTGCTTCCACGGCTATAGAGAAGAAATCTCTCATGGATAAATATGATGCCGAGGAGACGAAGATCAGCGTCATACCCTGTGGTGTCAATCCTGCCCTATTCAGGCCTTTGAATAAACAAACAGCACGTGAGATATGTGGCTTATCCGACCAGAACATCCTGCTGTTTGTGGGTCGTGCTGACCCAGTCAAGGGTCTGGATAATCTGCTGAAGGCCAGCTCACTGCTGAAACGGCACAAAGATTTGCACCTTATCATCATCGGTGGAGATGACAGCTCTATGTCAGAGGTCAGACAAACAATCAGTACCTGGGAGAAATGCGCTATCGGAGGCAATATACAACTGATTGGTCCAGTGCCTCACGAGCAGATGTACCTGTATTACAACGCGGCTGATTTCTGCGTCATACCCTCCTATTATGAAAGCTTCAGTCTGGTTGCACTGGAAGCCATTGCCTGCAACACGCCTATACTGGCTACTGATGTAGGTGATATTAAGGCAATATCACATGGGTGCGCTCATTGCCGTATCATAGAAAATAATGACCCCTATTTGCTGTCAACTTGCATAGATGCACTTTTTGACGTGATTCAACAACAACCCCACCAGCCATATAGTTTACCCCGACAATATACGTGGGGAGATATTTCAGAGAAGATTTCCAATTGCTATTATACGCTCCTGACAAGCTCTGCCCCACTTATACACAGTGCGTTTACCCCATAAAATAAGCAAATTACCATTTAAAATTATCGCCAGGAGGAATAGATATGTGCGATGATTATGACATAATGTTGATTGCCCCACATCCTGATGATCCCGAGTTCGGTGCCGGCGGGACTGTGGCAGCCTGGGCTGCTGATGGTAAAAGTATAATTTACATCATTTGCACCAACGGCAACAAGGGCAGTTCTGATATTGAGATGACAGCAGAGAAGCTGACATATATCAGGGAAGAGGAACAACGTGAGGCAGCTAAAATGCTCGGAGTGAAAAAGGTGGTCTTCCTTGGCCATGATGACCAATCACTGGAAGATACGCCAGCATTCCGCAAAGAAATTGTAGTCCAGATCAGAACTTACAAGCCCGGTGTTGTAATAACCACCGACCCGTATCGTAGATACGTCTGGCACCGTGATCATCGCATTTGCGGGCAAGCTGTAATGGATGCTATTTTCCCCTGTGCACGCGACAGACTGGCCTATCCTGATCTGATAGAAGCCGGGCTCGAACCGCATAAAGTTAAAGAGATTTATTTTTTCGGGGCAGAGCACACAAACTATTTTAGTGATATATCTTCGACCTTTGCAGTTAAAATGGCTGCGTTGCGTTGCCACAAAAGCCAGGTAGGCAAATTCACCCAAGAACAGGAGGATAATTACCGTAAAGTACTGGCTAAAAACGCAGAAGGACAGGCATATGAACTGGCCGAGACATTCTTCCGTGTAGTATTACCGTTGTAAAATCACCTGTACTGCAGAATAACCTCTGATATCAGACTACACGATTAAACGCTGTAACATGTCTGATGGAAGCTTTAATGCCAATGTCATGGCACCGATCCGCTCTCATAACATATCTGTTCGTACTGTTAAGAATATTTATGATGCCGACCATTTTTCGGCCAGGTTACCGATCCAGGGCAGCTTGAATTTTTTACCCTGATAGGCATTTATCATGAGCAATATCCACAACACTAAAGCCAGGATAAGCACAATGATATTAACCAGCGGGATCCAGCTAAGGATGAACAAGGCTACAAATGTAATTATTGATTGCATGGCATGAAATTTTACGAATTTGCTGTCTTTCTCGATCAGAAAGAAGACAAGCCCCGTGACCCACGTCAAAACATAGCACAGCAATCCAGCAACATTTTCTTCAAGCCCCGTAGATGATTTCGCCATTTAACCACTCTCCTGCCAATTATTAGTCACAAATATATAACTGATACCTGGTATGTCAACCGGTTCAATCACCCACTGATAACATGTGCCTTCTCTATATCATCTTTCGGGCTCGGATGATAAAGAAAACCGCCAAGGCGATAAGTACTATGCCGGCAATCATAACAGCCATAGCCCAGGCAGGCATAGATGATATGGAGGTGTCAGATTGGGGCGTAACAGGTGCAGGTGCAGGGATGGTATGGAAGGTAAATAATGCGCTGACGTCACTGGGTACTGGCTCAAATGCGCTTACCTGCCAGAAGTAGCTTGTATCGTATTCCAAGCTTCCCTTTAGCTCATACGAAGTAGTCGTAGTAAAGTCCTCAACCACTACATTCTGGAGCTGTGAGTCCTTAGCCAGAATAAACCTGTACTTGGTTGTATTCGGGTATCCTGACCAGCTAAACGACACCGGACTGACCGGGCATCCCGTACATCCGTTAACAGGTGTGAGTGCTTGAAGCCCGTAATAATCTGTGTTTACACCATAGCCAGGTCTGACGGTAAAAGACTGCAGCTCAGACCAGGGGCTGATAATATACTGCCCGGTGGCTGCCTGCCTCACCCGCACTCTCCAGTAGTATGTATGACCTGCCTCCAGGTTGCCTGGCGCCAACCAGAAAGCTGGCGACATTGTTTCAGCCGGCTCCATCACACCAGAATCATAAATTTTAAGCGTAAACCCGGGATCTCTGGCTATTTGTACCTGGTACTGGCTGGAAAGGCAGAAATCTTCCCAGGACAAATCAACGGATGCATTACGCCCTGTGACAGGATCACAGTTGATCATACTATTGCTGTCGGTATATGAGTTATAGCTTACAGCCAGCGTAATATATCTTGAGCGCACCCCTGCGCTGTTCATAGCTGTGATCTTGTACGTAGTGGAATACAAAGGGGACACCCCTAAAGTGCCCTGCCCACCAACTCCACCTATATCATGGTCAATGCTTATCAAAGTGGCATTTCGCACATTCCAGGTAAGGGTAGCACTGGATCCCGGTTCTATATTGTCAGGCGATACAGCAAAACTGATAATCTCAGGCAACAATATTACATTACCATCGTCAACAGCAGCCGTTGATGTAATAGAGCCCACACCTGCCAGAAAGCAAACACCTATAACAACCAGGATTACCCTGACCACTGTATGCTTCACCATAATTCAGACACCTCTATATAATATAGCGCAACCCGGAATAAAATTGAACCCTTATTTTTCTTTCCCGGACCGGGTCAGGTATTCGTAATATTTCGTCAATAGCAAGAGCACACGGGCAGCCCGGTTACCCGAAGTATAATCATAATGGTTTTTTTTCAGTCTTACTTCCTGCTCTGAAAAAGTAGTCGTTATAACGGGTTTATTGTATGTCAATTTCCATTGAGCTACCAGCGCATTCATAAAACCAACCAGCAAATCATTAATAACTGCCATTACGGTCTTAGCACCTCTTTGTCCTGTTTTTCCCGTGGCCAAGCCGATAAAATCAGCTATAAGGTCATCATCTATCTGCCCTGATTTCCTGGCAGCAATAACAAGGTCGGTCATTTTGTCGATCTCGATTCTGTTCTGCACGCCCAGTATTGCCCCCACACCTGTAACAAATTGTTTTATAGAATCGGCTCTTATCCGGGCATCAGAAGACTTGAATCCTTCCAGGATAGGCACAACAGCCCGTAATACAGCATTCGTTTGTTCCTGCTGCTCTTCATTCATCCCGGTACTTGCCTGCTGCTGAAAAATCAGCGACCCGAATAATGTGAACCCGCCAAATCCCATGAAGATTAACGAGTCAACAGTTGGCAGTTCCAGCAGGTTGATTGGGGCGATCAAATAGGCAATAAGATTGCGATCACCAGCAGGATCAACAGGATTCTGGCGACTCCATCTGGGTGGGAACATCTTATCCAGCTCACGGATGGTCTCATCAGGCAATTTGACCACATTCAACCCTCCCTCCTCACACGCTTCGGCACATATCACTCCATAGCTGCCACCCGGCGTTATAATGGCAACATTATTACCTTTGGGTAAAGGTTGCGTCAGAAATCCGATGGCCACATCCAGCATCTCCTCAGGCGTCTCCACGCGCAATGCACCCATTTTGTTAAATGCAGCATCATATATCGCGCTGGCACCAGCCATTGCGCCGGAGTGGGATCTGATAGCCTTGGCAGCGGCCTCGGTCTTACCAGGCTTGAGCACTATCACAGGCTTATTTTTGGTCACTTTTTTAACAACCTCGGTAAACCTTTTACCATCGTTTAGTCCCTCAATATAAGCCATAATGACCTTGACCTCGGGATCGAGTCCAAAATATTCTATGTAATCTTCTATCTGGATATCTGCTGCACACCCACAGCTAACATAGCGTCGAAAACCTATATTGCGTTCAAAACCAGCCATTACAATCGCCGCACCAATATTTCCGCCCTGTGATACAAATGCCAGCGGCCCCGGTTTAACCAGCAATGGCATCATGAAGGCTGCTAACGAAGACGTCGCACTCCAGCAACCCATGCAGTTCGGTCCGACGAAGCGGATATTCCCCTTCCTGGCAATGGCTAAGACTTCATCCTGCAGTTTTTTTCCTTCAGGCCCTGTTTCAGCAAACCCGGCTGAGATAATCACGGCCGTCTTTACACCTTTTTGTACACATTCTTCCATGGCACCAGTTACACGCTCGGCGGGTATGGTAAACACTGCGAGATCAACTGGACCAGGTATGTCTGTAACTTTCTTGTACACCTTCAATCCCAGGATGGTTTCCTCGTGCCCGTTTACAGGATAAATATCTCCCTTGAACGATTGCACCAGGCTCGTAATGGTGGAATTCCCCCATTTATTCCGGTTATTGGTTGCTCCGATATGTGCCACGGACTTCGGATTAAACAGGGGATCAAGTTCTTTTACTATATCATTAAACATAACCAGTCCCTTACCCTATCCAAATACATGGAATAAGGCAATTTAAAAATAAAATGATGCCTTGTTATGCGCAAAGCATCCGCAATATGGTAGCACATTTATGAACCGGGGGACTGTGATCGTATTCCCTCGTCTTGAGGGCGAGCAGACTATTATATGCCCAGGCGTTTGGGAGTATTTTTCAATATATCCTCTGCCTCCTTAATCATCCTCTCCATCAGCTCCTTGCAACTGACCACGTCATGGATCAGGCCGATAGATTGTCCCACCGGTATCAGCCCGGAATTGATATCGCCCTCTGACCAAACAGCAGCCTGTCTGCTGCCAGCAAGATATGGTGCCAGATCTTGCAGTGTGGCATGCTGATTTTCCAAATCAAGAATCTTTTTAGATATATCATTAATCAATGTACGGCCTTGCAACCCGATACTCTTACCATAAATGGTAGTTTCAAATTCCTGCCGCTTTACCAGTTCATCTTTGACCTTCTGATTAACCCTGCAGTCAGATGTAGCCACAAACCGGGACGCCATCATCACGCCTGAAGCCCCCAAGATAAGGGCAGCGGCCAATCCCCGCCCATCAGCGATACCACCCGCTGTGATAACAGGGATATTGACTGATTCCACAATGCGGGGCGTGAGCACCATTGTCGTCACATCGTCATTCAGTGGATGCCCTCCCTCCTCTATCCCGGCTGCTATCACGGCATCATAACCTGCCTGGGCAGCATGCACAGCATGTCTCACCGATCCCACCTTATGGATCAGCTTAACCCCCGCATCGTGTAATTCCTTTATCACGTCAGTACTAAAGAATTTATCCACAGGTGTGCCGGATATCTCCAGAGCTGTTACCTTCTGCTCCCTGCAGACGTCTAACCATTGCCGGTAAATTTCTTTGGTTACACGGAAAGATGGCAACAGTGTAAGGTTTACAGAAAATGGCTTGGCCGTAAGGGCACGTGTTTGCTTTATCGCCTCCCTCAGATCATCTCCATCCTGGTAATTAGCTGCAGTAATATTGCCCAGAGCACCTGCGTTGCTGATTGCTGCGCAAAGCTCAGGCTTACACAACCACATCATGCCACCGCACATGATCGGATATTGTATCCCAAACAATTCGGTCATCTTGGTTTTCATCGTGGGTCTCCTTGTATTTTGTCGGTAGATTTGAGCGATTATAGCATTTGCCTACAGCCAAAACAACGTAAAAATTGAATGCTTTATGGTATCAGCTATGTTGACTGCAGAAGCTTGCAAAGCTAAGGGCATGCAGGTACCTCATCTGAGTATTACTACAATAAAAGCACTGCAATCGATAACTCCTCCGCGTGCTATTGTAAATAATCCCATCGACCTATCATCTGAATATTCCATTAAACACTATAAAGATGTATTAGCGGTAGTATTGAACGATAACAACGTGGACATAGCCATTGTAATCTATATTCCACAGATACCTCAGCTATCCGAGGATTTTACCAACGTTATTAGAGAAATGGTGCCTGAATACAAACAGAAAGGTAAATTACTCGTAACTTCCTTCCTCGGCTTGAGTGGGGCACGCGTTGAATTGAACTCCCAGGAGAAAGGTTTCGTGCCTTCATTCGCTTTCCCCGAATCAACAGCAAACACATTAGCCAGAGTATTGGAGTTCAGTCAAAGGCTTAAAAAACCTGTTGGGAATGTTCCCAAATTCACTGATATCAACAAGGAAAAGGCCGAGTTAATCATCAAATCAGCTCTTGAGAAAGCCGGGACAACTCAGATCTGGCTGGACGCTGAGGCCATTCTCGGGCTGTTCGAATGTTACGGCATCAATTTTGTTACACTAAGGCTGGCAAAAACACCAGCTGAGGCTATAGCTTCCGCCACGGAAATAGGCTACCCGTAGCTGTCAAGGTATTGGGCAACACCACACATAAAGCAGATGTCGAGAATGTGGTACTGGGCTGCAGAACGGAAGATGAGGTTAAAAATGCCTACATTCGTATCAGAGAGAACATGCAACATGCTGGCAATAGTAGTCGTGGGGCTATTATAGAAAAAATGATCCAGGGTGGGATTGAGGTAATGGTAGGCGTTACTCAGCACCCCACCTTTGGGACACTCATCATGTTTGGTACGGGCGGTATATATGCCGAACTTTTTAAAGATGTGATCTTTAACCTCCACCCCCTGACCGATATAGATGCAAGGGAAATGATAAAATCCGTAAGGGCTTACCAGTTGCTGGAAGGTAAGGGGGGCACACCAAAGGCAGATATATCCTCCATAGAGGAACTACTGCTAAGGATATCTCTGCTGGTTGAAAATCATCCCCAAATTCTTGAGATGGATTTAAATCCGGTAAAGGTAATGCCAGAAGGCGAAGGCTACATAGTAGTAGATAGCCGCATTATGGTTAGCGCTGAATCTCCCGGCATCAGCTAATAAGTTGAGACGTTCAGATCCTCCAATATGCCGGTAACCATAAAAACGACTCTCTCACATATATTTGTTACCCTGTCACTCGTTCGCTCAAGGTTATGCGCCGCCCAGATCAGTCGCGTGGCACGTGTAATCGTACGCGGGTCTTCCATCATAAAGGTCAACAGCTCCCTGAAGACCTGGTCATAAAGGTGGTCTATCTCATCATCCTCGGGCACGATCTTACGAGCCGCATCGGCATCATGGTTAATAAAAGCGTCCAAACTGTCATGCAGCATTGTAATCGTCTTCTCATTCATACGAGGCAGATCAATAAGAGGCTTAAGCGGAGGTTCATTGCCGATCATGATGGCGATCTTGGCGTTGCCAGCAGCGTGATCACCCATCCTTTCCAGATCAGTAATGATATTTAATACTGCAATCAACACCCTAAGATCACTGGCCATGGGCGCCTGCGTACACAAGAGGTCCATTGCCCTCTGTTCAATCTCAAGCCGCTTATTATTAATATTTTTATCATCTTCCAGAATCTTTTTAGCCAGATCAAGATCACGCTCTCTCAGCGCCTGCATCGACCTTTCCAAAGCCTTCTCGATCATACTGCCCATGACCAGTACCTCGTCCTGTATTTCCCTAAGGTTTTTCTGGTAAGTTTCCCTTGTCATTTTAGCCCTCCTTTAACCAAATCTGCCTGTTATATAATCTTCGCAACGCTTATCTTTGGGCACATTGAAAATCTCCCTGGTCACCGCATATTCAACCAACTCACCCAGCAACATAAAACCGGTGTAATCGCTAACACGGGCAGCCTGCTGCATATTATGTGTAACTATAATTACGGTATATTCCTTTTTTAAATCCATCATGAGCTCTTCTATTTTTAATGTTGAGATCGGGTCCAAAGCTGAGCATGGCTCATCCATCAATATTATTTGGGGATTTACAGCAAGGACACGCGCAATACATAAACGCTGTTGCTGCCCACCTGATAAAGTCATGCCCGATTTATTCAACATCTCCTTAACCTCATCCCACAGGGCAGCTTTCTTCAAGCTTTCTTCCACGATCTTGCTCAAGGCCTGCTTGTCATTCGTACCCAACATCCTGGGACCATAAGCCACATTTTCAAATATTGTTTTGGGGAAAGGATTTGGCTGCTGGAACACCATTCCCACTTTCTTGCGCAGATTTACGACATCAACTGACTTTTCAAATATATCCTGCCCATCAATAAGCACCTGTCCTTCAACACGCGTATCAGGAACGAGATCACTCATCCTGTTCATCAACCGCAACAGGGTCGTTTTGCCACATCCGGAAGGTCCTATCAGGGCTGTAATCTTATTCTCATAAATATCCATATTAATTGATTTTAACGCCTGCGCAGGACCGTAAAAAAAATTTAAATCACGTATCTGTATTTTAACGGCCATCTTTATCTGTTACCTCCACGGGTCATAGCGACATATCTGTTGGATAGCCATCTTGTTACAAAATTAATTACAACAATAATCAATATCAGTATTACACCTGTAGCCAGGGCTTTATCTACTGCCGTTGTTTCCATGGCCAGATAATATAGATGCAGCGAGAGCGTTCGGCTGTTTGACCATACCGATGTAGGCATATTTGAGCTCCCGCCCATAGTTACATACAAACAAGCTGTCTCCTCAACAATTCTTCCCACAGTCAATATAATAGCAGTAATGATACCTGGGATAGCCGCCGGCAATATAACGTGCATTATTGTCTGCCACTTTGTTGCTCCCAACCCATAACTTGCCTCCCTGTATGTGCCAGGCACTGCCTTGATTGCCTCTTCGCATGTACGTATGATCACCGGCAAACACAGGCACGCCAGTGTCAATGAACCTGAAAGTATGGAGAAGTTAAAACCCAAGGCGATTACAAAGAGGGCGAATCC
The DNA here is from genome assembly GCA_002383665.1 of Dehalococcoidia bacterium UBA4060. Classification (GTDB taxonomy): domain Bacteria; phylum Chloroflexota; class Dehalococcoidia; order GIF9; family UBA5629; genus UBA6808. The sequence goes on along the minus strand of DFZI01000024.1, from coordinate 26,243 downwards.
GAAAAGACCAAAGACAATGGAAGGTATGCCAGCCAGAGATTCCACTCCAAATCGTACCATCTTTGTAAACCAGTTATTAACCGCATACTCAGACAGATAAATTGCAGCGCCCACACCCAGCGGTACAGCTATCAGTAACGTCAGTGCCACCAGATATAATGTACCAACCAGTGGACTTAATATGCCACCTTCTCCTTTTAAGCCTCCTTGGGGATTGGTGGTAAGAAACTCCCAGCTTATCGATCCGATACCATTGACAAATACGTATCCTATAATGACCAATAGAAAGGCCAGCGAGAGCAGCCCCGCAGCCCAGCAGACACCCCAAGCTATAGAGTGCGTAACTCTAGGTGATATCTTCATTTATTCTTGCCTCTGAGCATCAGAAACCCAAAGCTGTTAAGAATAAGTATAAAAACAAAAAGTACCACGCCGGTGGCAAACAGGGCATTCCAATGCAACCCTGCCGCATATTTCAGTTCCAGCGCCAGGGTGCCTGTCAGAGTTCTCGCAGGACTAAATATCGAATCAGGGATAATTATGCTGTTTCCTATCACCATGATCATAGCCATCGTTTCACCGATGGCTCTCCCCATGCCCAGCACAATACTGGCAATTATGCCCGATTTGGCTGCCGGCAACACCACATGCCATATCATCTGCCACCTGGTGGCACCCAGCGACAGGGCTCCTTCTCTGTAAGCATTGGGAACTGCTATGATACTATCTTCAGTAATCGATACAATGGTAGGAAGTACCATTACTGCCAGAACTATTGAAGCCGCAAGTACGCTGTCACCGGAGCCATGCCCGCTCTGCCGAATAATCGGGACCAGCATCAGCATTCCCACCAAGCCATATACAACCGACGGAATACCTACGAGCAGTTCAATAGCCGGACGTATTATGGATCTCATCATTTGCGGGGCAACATCAGTAAGAAAAACGGCAGTAAAAATACCGAGCGGAACGGAGATCAAAAGGGCACCTATGGTGACATAGGTCGAACCAATGATCATAGGCAAAATGCCGTAGGCTTGATCGCTAACATCCCATCTCAATCCGCTGATGAACTGCCAGATACCTATTTTTTGAAAAGCGGGGTATCCCTCCCTGAATATAAAGAGGGCGATGAGCAAAAGGATTATAAACGATATTGCGCCGAATAAATAAATGGCATAACGCCAGAACCCGTCATATACTCGCCGAAGCTCACAACCTGGTTGTAAAACCGAATCAGATATTTTTGACATTGCTCAAAATTATAGCATGGGCAACGTCAACTGACGCTGCCCATACATACGGAGGTGCTTATAGAAGCCTATTTTAACACAAGCGGAATATAACCTTCATTCAGGGCAATTTTTTGCCCTTCTGGGCCACGGCAGAAATCAATGAACTCTTTAACTATCCCCGATGGCACCGATTTGGTCAGGAAATATAATCGCCTGACTATGGGATATTTCCCGCTCTGTGCATTCTCAATAGTGGGAGCAACATTGTTAACCATCAGTGTTTTAAGCCCGGCTACATACCCGAACGATACATAACCCACGGCATTTTTGTCCGATGCTACCTTGCTGCGGATAGCGCCGTTGGAATCGAAGAAAAGAGCGTCGGCTTTGATCTTCTTTTTAAACGCACCCGTTACATACTCTTCAAACACTTCACGGGTACCTGAGCCTTCTTCCCGGCTCACGACGGTTATGGTAGCATCATTTCCTCCGACATCCTTCCAGTTAGTGATCTCTCCCGCATATATTTTGGCAACCTGTTCAATGGTTACACCGGTCAACGAGTTGGCTTCATTCACTACGATTGCAACACCGTCTCGGGCAATACAAACAGGAATAACATCGGGCTCGGTGATTTTGATATCACGTGAAGCTGCACCGATATCGACCGTCCCTGCGGCTATGGCTTTCACGCCAGCACTGGAGCCGCCACCGGAAATATTAACAGTGACCTTTGGATATTTTGCAGTAAATGCAGTTGCCATGAGCTCAGCCAGAGGCTGAACGCTGGTCGAGCCTGCCTCATTGATAGTCCCACTAAGTTCGCCCGCCTGGGGCGTTGCAACAGGCGCTGATGCAGGTGCACACCCTGCCAAAATCACCGCCGCTAACAATAGCGTCGATGAGAGCAGAACACCCACCTTTTTCATTGAATGCTTGATCGATGACATTGATCCTCCTTTAAGATAAGAATTTATATAAGCAATAATGCTGTTCATAATATATTTTAAACAAGCTATATAAAGCTGGGTTTAAATGATTGTTAAAAACAGGTTAAAATTTTAGCCTAACAATCAGGCTAAAGGCAATGTGAAATAGAACGTAGAACCCTTACCGACCTCGCTATCAACCCAGATTCTGCCGCCGTGTGCAGTAATGATATGCTTGGATATGCTCAATCCCAGGCCCGAGCCTTCACCCCCCCTGGACCTGTCAGCCTTGTAAAATCTTTCGAAAATACGCGGCAGATCTTCCTGGGCGATGCCATGTCCCGTATCCTGCACGCTCACAAGTATCTCCGTGCCCTGCAAAGCCGCTTTTATAGTGATTCTTCCTTCGGGGGATGTGAATTTAATAGCATTGTGTATAAGATTCATTAAGACTCTTTCGATGCGGTTACCATCGACCACAGGTGCTGGCAATCCTTCCTCAACAGATACCTCCAGTTGCAGACCTCCTGCCCTGGCCTGTTCTTCTAACCTGCTGACTGCGTTTCTCACTATCTGCCCGATATCAGTCTTGCTCTTGCTCAGGACCGATCCACCCTTTTCAATGTCGGCCAATTCCTTCAGTTCGTCAGCCATATACGTCAGTTTGTCGACCTCAATACTTATTTTCTGCAGGAAATCTGGCGCTCTTTGAGGATCACGGACAGCCCCATCAATGAGCGTTTCGGCCAGTAGCTTGATTGAGGCGAGCGGCGTCCTGAATTCGTGGGAGATATTGGAAATAAGGTCACGATGGATGTCCGCCAATCGCTGCCGCTCGGTTAGATCCTTCATGACAGCAATATAATGCTGCTGCCACCTACCCGGCACAATTGTAACTTGCAAAAGCCTGTTGCCCTGCCTCAATTTGACCACCGCCGACTGCCTTTGACCGGTTTCAATGCACCTGCGCAGGAGTGAATCACATTCATAATCACGTACCATCTCAATAAATGACACAGACCTGACATCCCCTGGCTCAGGGCTGAAGACCAATTCGGCAGCAGTGTTCATATACTCAACCAGCCTATCTCTGGAGATGATGATTACACAGTCTTCTATATTGGCCAGAGCATCTGCGATAGGACCACATAAAAGCCTTATTTGCTCGCCATCCCACCTTTCACTCATGCTTACTTCAATTTATCCTTGAAACTTATAGCCATATCCACGTACGGTTAGCAGGTATTGAGGGTCTTCGGGATTGTCTTCGAGCTTTTGGCGAAGCCATCTAACATGTACATCTACTGTACGATCATTGCCGATATATTCATAACCCCATACCCTGCGTAAAATCTGTTCCCTGCTCATCACCTGGCCCTTGCTGGACATTAAAAAAGCCAGCAACTCGAATTCCTTGGGGCTCAGTTCGATTTTCTTGCCTTCACAATATACTGTGTGCGTTCTGGTATCTATCTTGATCTTTCCTACCTCCACTGCTTCCCGAGATTGCTCGGTCGGCTTTTCCTCCCGTTTCTCCACACCCCGTCGTAATACCGCTTTAATGCGAGCCTGTAATTCTCTCATGCTGAAAGGCTTGGTGACATAATCATCTGCCCCAACTTCCAGCCCCACAACTTTGTCCACTTCCTCAGTCTTGGCCGTCAGCATGATTACAGGTAGCTTCATCTCACTACGCAGGATCCGGCAAACCTCCAAACCTCCCAATACCGGTAACATCAGATCCAGTAACATCAGGTCCGGCTTATTGGATCTTGCCTGCTCCAGAGCTTCCCCACCGTCTTTAGCGAGCATTACCTCATATCCCTCCCTCTCGAGATTATAACGGAGTGCTTCCCTCAGAGTATCGTCATCTTCAACAATCATTACTTTGTTTCCGGTCATATAATAGCCCCTATTTACAGAATAAATAAAAGCCCGCAGGTTTACAACCTGCGGGCTTTTTTCAACCATGCTATCTTATCAGGAAAGATAATCGATCAATTTACGACTACGGCTGGGATGTCTGAGTTTGGCCAGCGCCTCTTTTTCGATCTGCCTGATACGTTCACGTGTGAGTCCAAACTCGTGTCCAACCTCTTTTAATGTCAGACCTTGCTCATTATCCAGTCCATAGCGCATTTCAATAATCTTTCGCTCCCTCTCACTTAGCGACGCCAGCAAGTCCCTGAACTGTTGTCGTAGCATGCTATTAGCCGCCTGTTCTTCAGGCGCAGGATCGACTTCGTCCTCAATGAAGTCGCTGAGTTGGCTCTCGTCGTCACCTATAGGTATATCCAACGAGACCGGCTCAGCATAAAGTACACTTACCAGCCAGTCAATCTTCTCTGCATCGACACCCATCTCAGTAGCCAGTTCATCACTGGTCGGTTTTCGTCCTAACTGCTGCAGGAGTTTCTGGCGGGCACTGTTCATCTTGGTAATAGTCTCAACAGTATGCACTGGCAGCCTGATCGTCCTTGACTGATCCGAGATCACCCTGTTGATGGCCTGCCTGATCCACCAGGTAGCATAGGTNNCCTTTTGCCCTGTACTTCTTGGCCATGCTCAGCACCAGCCTGAGGTTGGCCTTAATCATGTGCTCGGCCGCCTCACGTCCCTCCTTCTTTATTTTTTCGAAATGGGCAGTGAGAGATGATCTTTCCGCTTCCAGATATCTGCCAAACTCGGCCTTTGTAGCAGTATCCTTTAATTCGGCTGCCGTCTTAATCACACCATATCCATCAACTACATCCCACGGGAAAAGCTTGGATAGTATGGAAATTTCTGTTATGTCATGTCTGGCCTCTTCAAGATCTACTTTCTCATTTTTAGCCGCCAGCTTGATCAATTCATCGCTTATAACTTCGTCAATATGCGACTTTAGCGCCTTATCGGCGAGTTTAGCTGATAGCCTCAAGCCCTGAGCGATGTGTAAATACTTGAACAACCTTTCCAGAAGACCGGCATAAGAACCTATCCTATCAGCGAGTAGTTTGACTATTTCAACTTCCAGCGACTGTGTAGTGTGCCTGGCCTGCAACAGCTTGGTTAACTCCGACAGGTAATTGGCCAATTCCATACGGCTGCTAAGAGTCTTTTCTTCCGAGCTGCTGAGCAGTGGTGTCTTGCTACACTCCGCAATATACAGGCTGACAACGTCATCCGCCATATCGCGCGTCCGTCTGTCAGCAGCATACATAATTTGATCCAAATCAGGCCTTGCATAGATTCCATCAGACATTTTAATGTCACCGGCAAACAGGGAAGGCTCTGCTTCGACGCTATCTTTATCAATTAGATTAACTTTATTCTTAGTTCTGGACATTTTAATCACCTCCTTCCACACTAATTAGGTATGATCAAGAGTATAAAACTCAATTATTAATAGATTATGAATTTATAAATAAGTTTTATTCATATATTATCTTTAATCATGCAACCGGTATGCGACTTAAGTCTCATATATATAAACGAAAAATAATGATACAAGGTTGCACANNCACTATCTCATACGGGCATTGCAACGCGCCTGTCGGACAGACCAGCTCACAGTCCATGCACCATCCGCATTCACCGACATTGATGATTTTTATAAGACCATTTTCCAGAACAAGCGCCCCGCAGCGGCAAACAGTTACACATATCCCACAGCCATCACACCTGGCCGGGTCAAATACAGGTTGTATTGACAACTAAATCCCCCATAACTATATTACCATTTTATTTTATGCTTTTACATCCCATTTTCTGTGACAAATATCACTTTAATTCATTCCAGCCAGTTGATAAAGGCGATCCTTATCTACAATGACTATCCTATGCTTTTCCAGTCTGATGGCCCCCAGATCCTCCAGGCCTTTGAGCGACCTGCCTACCACTTCCCTGGCCGTGCCTGCCATAGCGGCCATCTCGTATTGTGTCAATTTGGGCAATCCATCAGGCCCCGGCTCCAGATTTTTCAACAATATTTTCGCTACCCTGCCGACAACATTTTTGAAGGAAAGATCCTCGACCAGTGTCAGCATAATACGTTCCTGCTCAGCCATTATCTCAATGGCATTCTGGGCAATTCTTAAATTCTTCTCGATGAAGGGCATTAAATTAGTCTTGTGTATCAGATAAATAACCGTTGGATTGCCCAGTGCTTCTGCACTATAAGGGCAAGGCCCGTTACTGAAGACTGTCACATCATTGAACGACTCGCCCGGACGTATGATCTTGACGATCTGTTCCTTGCCCTCGGGGGAAGTTTTAAAGACCTTAACCACACCTGAATTGACAAAATGGAGGGTTTCATCCCTGTCTCCTTCGGCTAAAATAGGCTGTCCCTTCATAAAAACCTTCTGGCTGAAAAGCTGTGCAACCACCTCCAATTGCCTTTGTTCCAAACCGGCGAAGTATTTCAATTTACTTATAGCTTCTATAGTGACAGACATATCAGGATAACCTTCCGCTTATGTTGCCATTATACCAGCCAATCCTTCAATGTAAAATGTCGGTAAGATATGGGCATCAATTCGCCTTTTGAGAAAAATCCCGGTTTATGCAGCCCGCTGCTGAGAGATGAAAACAAACGCAGGGGAAAAATAGTTCTTGACTGATTTACAGATTAATCCTTATAATGATTCAAAGCTGGATCAAGCGGTTCCGGGAATCGGGACGCAGCCGGGCAAGGCGCAACGGAAAACTCCGTAGGACCCTATATCCCATGGAGTTATATTTATGCAATATCAAAAACAAAAAACAACCGTTGCTCTGTTGTCCATCATCTCTAATACTACATTGACCACTCTAAAACTGGTGACCGGGTTCCTGACCGGATCCATCTCAGTTCTGTCAGAGGCTGCTCATTCATCTATGGACCTGATTGCATCAATCATCGCCTTCTTCGCAGTCAGGATCAGTGGCAGACGGCCGGACGTAGAACATCCTTTCGGGCACGGCAAGGTGGAAGACATTTCGGCGCTGGCAGAAGCTCTGCTCATCTTTGTCGCCGCCATCTGGATCGTGATAGAGTCAATCCACAAGCTAGCCAACCCGCAACCGCTGGAAACGGTCGGCTGGGGTGTGCTCGTCATGCTCTTTTCTGTCGTGGCCAACATTATCGTCTCACAGATGCTATTTCGGGTGGGCAAAAAGACAGAGTCACCAGCTCTTATAGCCGATGCCTGGCACCTGCGCACAGATGTTTATACAGCGGCAGGAGTCTTTACCGGCCTGACAATCATTTGGGCAGGCGGATTTTTGTTCCCGTCGGTCAACCTTAAATGGATCGACCCGGTCGCTGCTATAGGTGTAGCTCTGCTCATTTGCAAAGCAGCCTATCAATTAACCAGCGGGGCTATCAGAGACCTTGTCGATACCAGCCAGCCTCCCAATGAGCTACTCTGGCTTTCCGATTACTTGAATAGCTGGTATCCTACAGTCAGGTCCATCCATCGTGTCCGGACACGTAAGTCAGGCCCATCCCGTTTCATTGACCTTCATGTCGTCGTCGACCCGTCCATGACGGTAACTGATTCGCATGACATCACAGAGAAAATGACGACTGATATAAAAAACAAATACAGCGGCACAGACCTGACAGTTCATATCGAGCCCTGCGACGGACAATGCGATCAAACCTGCCTTGACGGTTGTTTGCTCAACAAGGAGGAAAGACAGACTATACAAAAAGTTAGCTCGAGTCAAGGCTAAGTTTCAGGAGAGGAGCAATATTTTGAAGATTATACGTTTCCAGTCTAAGGACGAGATATCCTATGGCCTGGTTGATGGTGAAAAGGTATATACTTATGCTGAAACGCCCTTTGACCTCACCTTTTCAGGTAACTTCAAACTTTCTGGACAATCGATATCCACTGCAGATATCAGACTGCTACCACCTTGTCAGCCTTCCAAGATAGTGTGTCTAGGGCTGAATTACCGGCCGCACAGCGATGAGCTTAAAATGAAGCTGCCAGACCTGCCCCTGCTATTCATAAAACCATCCACAGCCGTGATCGGCCCGGATGACAACATCGTGTTACCGCCCGGCAGCGCGCGCATTGACTACGAGTGTGAGTTGGGAGTTGTTATAGGTAAAACTGCCCGCAACGTGAAAGAGTCGGAATTCGCTGAATATGTGCTTGGCTATTCGTGTTTTAATGATGTTACCGACCGCATAGCCCAGTCCCATGATGGGCAATGGACCCGCTCGAAGAGCCATGATACCTTTGCACCGCTTGGGCCATGTATCGATACCATGGTTGAACCGTTCAATCTCAAAATCGAGACAAGGCTCAATGGCAAAGTCATGCAATCAGATTACACATCCAATCTGATCTTCCCGGTACCGTATCTGGTCAGCTTTATTTCACACTGCATGACACTGCTTCCTGGCGATGTCATCGCTACCGGCACGCCCGCAGGTATCGGGCCACTAAACGCCGGCGACATTGTTGAAGTGATCATTGAAAAGATCGGCACGCTGCGCAATCACGTTGTCGCATCATCCAAATAACTGCCTCTCAAACTCCCGCATTTTATATATATTTCAAAACCGTTTTGATTTTTGCTATTATCCTTTCTACATCGCAGAGACGTCAGATAATCTTGTTAATAGAGGGAAAATTATGAGCATCACTAAGTTTTATATTCCCACTCACTTCATCATCGGCCGGGGCAGTCTTTCACAGCTTGGTAAGGAGGCAGCAAAAATCGGCAAAACAGCCCTCCTTGTTACCGGCTCTCACAGCATGCGTAAAACAGGTATTTTGGACAGGGTCATAGCAGATTTGCAGGCATCCGGCATTCGAACCATTGTCTTCGACAAAGTGGAGTCCAACCCACGTGCGTCAACGGTTGATGAGGGGGCCGTGGTAGCACGTGATAACGTGGTAGATATGGTCATAGGCTTGGGCGGCGGCAGCGCTATGGATGCTTCCAAATGCATCGCCCTGACAGCCAGAGGTACAGACCCTTTCTTTTCATACGTCAGAAGAAAGGCTGTTAGCAACCCGATAGCACTGCCCATTATAGCTATTCCTACAGTAGCGGCCAGCGGCTCCGAGGCCAATAACGGCGCAGTGATTACCGACTGGGATACCCATGAAAAGGTATCATTTTCCCACCCCACCATCTATCCTACCTGCTCTATCGTCGACCCCACACTCACACTCACACTCCCGGCAAGACCCACAGCTCAGGGAGGTGTAGATATTTTCTGTCACCTGGTGGAGAACTATATCACTGCCCATGAATCAACTTTGATCAACGATAGTCTGCGTGAATCATCCATGAAAACGGTTGTGCAGGCTTTGCCTGCAGTGCTGAAAAAACTGGATGATATAAACGGGAGGGAGAAGTTATCCTGGGCCAGCACCATTGCCTGTTCGCAGTTCAGCAGCCTTGGCGGTGGCACAGGTTCGATGACACTACATGGCATAGAGCATCCTCTCAGTGGCGAATACGACATAGCTCACGGCGATGGCTTGGCCTGCCTGTTGATCGCATGGATGGAGCATACCTATGAGGACAGGAAAGAACGCTTAACCCAACTCGGTGAAAGGGTTTTCGGCATGCCTGACGGCATCGCCGCCACAGCTAAATGGCTTAAGCAAGTGGGCATGGATCACAGGCTTCGCCATCTCGGTGTGAAGGAGGCAGACTTCACAAAACTGGCCGACAACGCCGTCAGGACTGCACCCTGGTTAAAATTACACCCCACTCCCTTAGATGCGGAATCAGTCATTAGCATATATAAAAAGTCCTATTAATTTAATCACGATCAGACAGCAATCAGCTCACGAGCGCCGTTCTTCCATCTCTCAGCGTTTTTAACCAGTGCTTCTGCGCCTTTGAGCATGACGTTACTATTGCGCTCCGATCCGAGCATAGCCGCCAGTTCCTTCAGCCGACTCTGTCCATCAATTATCTCAATACGGGAAGAAGCACGGCCTGAGTCTATCTCCTTGACCATCTTGAAATGTGCATCGCCGTAGCAGGCGATCTGCGGCAGATGCGTTATACACAAGACTTGATGGAAGCTGGATAGCGTGGCCAGCTTCCTGCCCACCGATTCAGCGCCCCGTCCACCCACTCCCATATCTATCTCATCGAAGACCAATGTGGGTATAGGGTCGGCTATCTTCAATGCGCTTTTGATTGCCAGCACCAACCTGCTGGTCTCACCGCCAGAGGCAATAGCAGCCATTGGCCTTACTGGCTCACCCGGATTGGTGGCAACCTGGAACTCCAGGCGGTCTATGCCCTCCGCCGTGAATGCAAAGCATTTATTGCCCGCTATACATAGACCTGCCGGGTCTTCTCTGTGCGTCAATGTCACATCGAACCTGGCCCATTCCAAACCAAGCTCGGCCATTTCTTCATTCACCAGCCTTACTAATTGCTCCGCTGCCTGTCGTCTTTCCAGAGATAGTTCTTCAGCCAGTCTGGCAGCTTCAGCCCTTAAACGCAGCTTCTCAGCTTCAAGTAAAGCGGCCCTCTCCTGCCGCCCCTGTATTCCTTCCAGCTCCTTCATAGCCTTATTACGGAATTCCATTATAGATTCCATGCTATTGCCATACTTACGCTTCAAGGACGATATAAGTTCTATTTTTTGCTCGATTTCTTCCAGGCGTCCCTGACCGTTTTCTATCTTCTCAGAGTAATCTCGCAGTTCAGCAGCCGTCTCCTCAATGCTGGCAAGATCATTTTCCAGCCTTTCTTTAAAACTGGTTAGAGAGGGATCTATGGAACAGATGCTCCGTAGGCTTGCCAGGGTCTTATGGATAAGCACTGATGCCGATCTGTCGTCACCATAGAGATTTGAGTATGAGTTAAGGCAGCCTTCACAGATGGCTCCCGCCCTACGCAGCATATCTCGTTCAGCCAGCAGTTCCTCTTCATTAATATCTTCCAACCCGGCCCGGTCAATCTCCTCAATCTGATACTCCAGCAGCTCTACGTAGCCCTCCCTCTCACTACTGCCCAGTGCAGCCATCTCTTTTTCCTGCATACGCAAACGTTCAACCACGTCACACATTGCCCTGCGTTTTTCCAGCAGGCCGCCATAGGCATCCACAAGGGCCAACTGATGGGCCGGCTCCAGCAGCGACAGATACTCCATCTGTCCATGAATATCTACCAGATATTTGCCGACCTGTCGCAGAAAAGAAAGCGGCATGGCCCGGTTATTCACTCTCGCCACACTCTTGCCACCCTCCTGGAAATCCCTGGAGATTACAAGTATGCCGCTTTCATCATGTTCTATTCCGTTCTCTTCCAGGATAGGGGACACTCTGGAGGTCGTATTCTCATCGGGCCAAAAGACGGCCTCTACCCTGGCCGATCTGGCTCCGGTACGAATCAATCCGGCAGGTGCGCGGGCCCCCATAAGCAAACTAAGAGCATCAACAAGGAGCGACTTGCCCGAACCCTCCTCACCACTTATCACGTTGAGGCCAGGGGCGAAGTTAATTTCCATGTCCCTGATAACTGCAAAGTTCTTGATATGGAGCTCGCCTAACATTGATCTCCTCCTGATTAACACTATTGTTCTTAAAACATATGTGCTTATTATAATATAGAACACGCGTACTATTTGTCAAGTGTTGCGACAATTTTTTCTTGCCGGTCTGTCTTTGACATTACTGACTGGTTGAGTTTAAATTGTCCCAAATTCAGATTTTAGGCGGGGTTAACATGAAAAAAAAGGCTATAAACGTTGATTTCCTGTCCAGCGCAGGCCCATATTCTCATATTGTCCAGGCGGGAGATTTCCTCTTCCTCTCCGGTCAATTGCCCATCGATATTAGAAATAATATAGCCGAGAAGGGTGATATTAAGAAAGCCACTGCCATCTGCCTGGATAATATTAAAAAAACATTAGAGCATATGGGCAGTAGCATGGACAAAGTGGTTAAAGTTACAGTTTTCCTGACCGAAATGGCATGGTTCAATGATATGAACGAGGTCTATAAGCAATATTTCAAATCGGAGTTCCCGGCGCGGACCTGTATCGCAGTTAAAGCCATCCCGGGCGGATTCCCTATAGAAATAGAAGCAATAGCAATCAAGTAATTGCGTTCATATTTTTAAAATGCCATTATCAGGCTGTTAGCCACAATAGATAATTCTGTATAGAGACTCATTGCTGTCCAAATCTGAGTCTTCAGGGCATTAGGGCTGGTACCAACGAAGGTCTTTATCTTCAGATGTTGTTTGAGCATCTTAAAAAAGAGCTCTATCTCCCAGCGATCCCGGTATATCCAGCCCACTGTAATCGCGCCGAAGCGGCGGTGGTTGGTCAGTAGCTCAATCTCCCTCTGATTCTGTTCATCCCAGACTACCACACGACGTAGCAACCCCGGATATTTCTGTCTGGTCACGGGACCAGTGAAGCGAATGTCCTGGTCAGCAAGGATGTTTCCGCGTTGCGGCAGAGGGCGGTTATGTACGATTTCGTAGGCAGCGTTGTCTTTGAGCCTGGTAACGAAGAAGACACCAGCATTATCCCATTGCCAGAAGAGTTGAAAGTCAGAGTAGCCACGGTCAACAACGACGATGCTACCCGCAGGAAGAATGAACTGGCAGGCAGCGATGATATCGGCAGTCTTGCCATCAGTAATCACGGCAAAGTTCGGCAAATAGCCATCGTGGTCAAGCAGAAGGTGGAGTTTAACAGCACCTTTATTCTGCCGAAAGTCAGCCCATGGGAAGAGACTCAGACACAGGTCGATAGCCGTAGAGTCAAGACTGAGCAGTTTGTTCTTGAAACGAAAGCTTCTCTTCTTGCCAGGTCTATCATTTTGACAGAAGTCCCGCAGATAGAAGAAGATGTTCTGATACAGATGCCAGGGGCGATGGGCGTTGGCATAGGAAAGCGTGCTCTTAGCAGGGCAGCTTGTAATCCCAGATGGCT
>DFZI01000024.1:8771-13040 GCA_002383665.1 Dehalococcoidia bacterium UBA4060 | reverse complement strand
TATTACTTCGTGGAGTCTCTTTCCTGCTACTCAGCCTGAAAACTTATTTTGGACAGGTATGATAGAGACTGTGTTCTACACATACACAGCTATCATAACCACCAGGTAAAAGGCCACAGAAAGTTTAGAAAAATCAGTAAACTGCAAGGAGCCGTCAGCTATTAGCTGATTTCACATCCTTTGAGCAGGGCGGCCTTGTTCATCTCAAGCTGGGCACTATCCTTTGACATCATCTGGTTGAGCACCTTGATTATGCTCGATGTGGTCACCACCGGTGCATTGGCCAGGATGGCCCCTAAAGCAATCATATTACTGACAGACTCATCACCTAACTCCCGGGCCAACTCCACCATCGGTACATAGATAACCTTCAGGTCGAGTCTGTTACTTTTTTCTTTAATCAGCGATTCATTAACGATCAGCAACCCCTCAGGTTTTACATCAGGCTCCAGCATGGCATAAGCGTCAGGGTTCATTGCCACGGCTATATCAGGGTGGGTGATAAAGATCGACCCGATCCTTTCATCTGAGATGTTGACAAAGCATGAGCACATCCCACCTCTCTTCTCCCCACTATAATATGGCAGCCAGCTCACTTCTTGCCCTGCAGCAAAGCCCGCTTCCATAAGCAGCCGGCCGATAAATAGGACTCCTTGCCCTCCGAAACCAGAGATGGCAATCTCCCAGCTCATTCCTTCACCACCGTTTTCAGTCCCATAACTTCCGGTTTACATTTATATTCACCCAGAGGGAACTGGGGCACCATGTTATCGACTATCCACTGGGGAGCGTCGACAGGCTCAACCTTCCAGTTGATAGGACACATTGAAAGAACTTCTACAAAGCCCAAGCCCATGCCCGCCATGGGTGCTTTGAAAGCAATCTCTATCGCTCTGCGTGCCTTTCTGACATTGGCAGGATTATGCAGCGATACCCGCGCTATATAAGCGGGACCATCAAGCGTAGCCAGCAACTCACTCACCCTGATGGGAAATCCGTTTTGCTCAGCTTTTCGCCCCTTGATAGTGGATGAAGTATACATTCCCATCAGCGTGGTAGGTGCAAGCTGACCACCGGTCATACCGAAGTTGGCATTGTTGGCAAATATGATAGTAATATTCTCACCACGTGTGGCCGCGTGTATTATCTCAGCCATACCAATTGAAGCCAAATCACCATCACCCTGTATAGTAAATGGTACGAGATCAGGATGACAGCGCTTTATGGCCGTAGCAACAGCCGGTGCTCGCCCGTGAGGCGCTTCCATGCCATCCACATCATAGTAAATATATGACGTCACTGTGCAACCGATGGACCCGATACAAATAGCTCTTTCTCTAAGCTCAAGCTCATCCAGGACCTCACCCACCAGGCGCTGTGTGATCCCATGCCCACAGCCCGGGCAAAAATGTGTTGACCGGTCCGGCATGCTCTCCGGCCTGTGGAAAATGGCATCACCCATATTGTACATACCGCGCTTGCTCACAATCTCTATACCAATTTAAATCATCAAATCTATAGCTTCGAATATTTGGTCGGCTGTCAGTGGAACGCCACCATAGGTATTGACCAGCTTGATCTCATTCTGGCTGCCCACTGCGAGACGCACATCTTCCAGCATTTGCCCGCTGCTCATCTCTGCCACGATAAATTTACAACCTTTCTCAGCCAGATCAGACAGCGGTTGGTAGGGAAAGGGGAAAACGGTTATAGGTCGCAGCAGGCCAACTTTCCAGTTATGTTGTTGTGCCATTTTTATGGCAGTCATGGCGGCCCTGGCTACACTGCCGTAAGCCACCACCACAATCTCAGCATCATCAAGCCTCATGCCTTCATAACGCACTTCGTCAATGCGCATCCTCTCGTATTTCTCCAACAGGAGAGCAATCCGCTTGGGATGATCCAGGGGATTCATCTCGAAGGAGTTTATCAGCCGTTTTTCCCGTCCTTTTGCCCCGGTGATAGCCCAGTTTTTGTCGGGTAATTTTTTAACCGGTTCACGCATAACTATGGACTCCACCGATTGCCCTAAAAAACCGTCAGCCATGATCAGAGTAGGATTACGGTATTTGTCGGCCAATTCGAAGGCCAGCATGGTCAGATCCATCATTTCCTGCACAGATGCCGGCACAAGCGTGATCAGGTAATAGTCACCATGTCCCCCACCTCTGGTGCATTGCTTATAATCACCCTGCGCTCCCCCAATATTGCCCAGCCCCGGCCCAGCACGCATGATATTGGCCACAACGCAGGGGACCTCGGCTCCTGCCATGTATGATATTCCCTCTTGCTGAAGACTAAAGCCTGGGCTAGAAGTGGATGTCATACAGCGAATACCAGTGGCAGCAGCACCGTAGACCATATTGATGCCAGCCAGCTCGCTCTCAGACTGAAGGAAAATTCTGCCCAGGGCGGGCATCCTTTGAGACATATGCTCAAGCAGGTCGTTCTGCGGAGTTATGGGGTAGCCAAAATAAGCGCCACATCCGGCCAGGATGGCGCCTTCGGCGATGGCAATATTCCCTCCCATGAGGGTTCTCTCAGTCATCAGGCAGACCTCGGAAACCAATTGGTCAGGCTATGCCGCCCTCAGGTATGCGGCTACGGTAGACCGATATTGCTAAATCAGGGCACATGATTGCACAGGCCTTACATCCGTTGCATTCATGTGCTTTATGTTCAATAGACTCGGCATAATTAACACCAAATCTGTTAATATTTTGAGATAACCCGATTACACCCTTTGGACATACCGCAATACAATAGCGACATGCCTTACATTTTTCCTTTTCAATTATAATGTAGCTGGTCTTGCGGCCTTCTGATATCAACAAATCAATTTTCCTCTAAGCACCTTTAAAAAGGTGCAAAATGCAAATTAGTTTACATAGGCATGCTGTTCCTGTCAAGCGCCAGTACTCGTCCATGTTAATGTTTTACGATTTTGTCATCATTGACTGTTAAGCGAACAGGGCAGGCCAATATGCTATATACTTTGCTTAACATATCCACAGATTTAATATATTATTAGATAGCCGGTTATTGGTTGACGCTACAATTATTGCTATGAGTCATGTTGATTTCACCTGTACCAGGAAAGCAACTGACATCGACTATTGCTATATAACATGGTAAATCCACATGCCTGTCAAGCATAGTCAATATATAGAAAATAATAAAAAATATATAAAGAGGATTTTTCGATGTCAAAAAGCAAAAATAGAGTAATGCCTATTATGCAGGTCCGCTCAAAGCCGGTACGCCATATGGACCGGGCACAGAGAGGCAAGCAAATTGCTGCTTACAGGAAAGGGCAGATAACACGTGCAGCTTATGAGGTCATAGCCGAAAAAGGATATTATAATTTTACCATGATGGATATCGCCAAACGTGCAGGGGTATCATCCGGTCTGATCCATCACTATTTTAAAGATAAAGAAAACATGCTGGTCACTCTGCTGAGAGAGATGCAGTATAATATTCGCAACACCACCGAAAGAGCCATCGAACAGGCTTCCAACCCCAAAGAACAACTCGAAATATTCATGAATTTGGCCTTCAACCTAGCAGAAAAGGAGCGTGAATATCTGTACGTCACTTACGACTTCCTTACCCAGATCAAATTTAACGAGCGTATGCAGAGAATTATGAGCAAACTATACCGTGGCTATCGTGAGACAATGGTAGGCATACTGAGAGCAGGTAAAGAGCAGGGCATTTTCCGTGATGTGGACGAGCATTATATAGCTACACTGTTTATCTCTGCCATGCTGGGTATTGAGCTGCAATATATTATCGATAATACAGCTTTCTTTTACCGGGAGTATACCTCACGCATTAAAAAATATATTTTCGACCTGGTGCTGGCATCCAACTGATTTCCTCTATATTAAAGTGCGGACGTGCATGATGGGCAACGGGTAGCCTTTAATGGAATTTTTGAGAAGCAGTAAGGACAATCTTTGGTCATCGGTTCTTTTAAAGTTGGCTGCCTTTTTAGTTTGTTGAACACCCTTATAAGCATAAATATGATGAAAGCTACGATAAGAAAATCCAAAACAGTATTTAAAAATATACCGTAATTAATAGTAGGCGCCCCTGCAGATGCCGCCACCTCCTAGAGATGGATAAGTTTTCCCCGATAGGTTGATGGAGAGATCCTTAAAATTCACATGCCCAAGCAAAAGACCAATGGGTGGCATCAGCACATCGTTGACCAGGGAAGTGATAATCTTGCCGAAAGCCACGCCAATGATAATACCAACAGCC
>DFZI01000024.1:4815-8737 GCA_002383665.1 Dehalococcoidia bacterium UBA4060 | reverse complement strand
AGAAAGGGAATTATACTTAAATCTGCTCACAGCAAAGAGCTTTGATGAGAGAGAAGGCAGAATTTTCATTGATTCTGCCTCGTGCAAACTCGTCCTTGATCTTCCAAACCTCCCCCGCTACTGCCTTCCCGAAAGGACCTTGCTCGTCGAGAGGAAACTCTGGGAAGAGGAAAAATAGTTTGGCTATCTCACCGCGGTCACCGCAGACCAGTTCCTCAACCGGTTGCTGTAGCTGGTCCTTTTCCTCTTTGGTCAGTGATGCTCGAGTGAATACTTCATGGCAGAAATGATAGCGACACTCTCGAGGACGTATATCGAATATAGGACAAGTACTGAACCTCTCGTAATAAAATATGCAATGTATATTCTTGCAGCAGTATCCATTACAGGGCGGGCATACCTCCACCGCCACCCTATTCATGACATTTACCAGGAAGGCAATCTGCGGACCGAACAGCTCCTCAAACTCATTGTCGGTAAGAAATATTTTGTGGTTTAAAACTTCGTTTACCATCGTTACCTGTACCATGATAACAGCCCGATGAATCCGGGATAATCATCAGACCTTCTTTACTCGGAGCACCTGCCGCATTATATTATCCGTCTGTAGCCTTATATAATCATCGATCGAATAACGTTTTTCCAGCACCCCGTGCTTAACAGCCCACATCTGCCCCAACGTCACGATATTATCTGCGGTAAGCCGTGTATCTGGGATAATAAATTTTTTCTCCCGACAACCTTTATCAAGGATACGCTGGAAGGCCGCAGTTTCGTCCGATTCCCGAGCAAGTACACTTTCCCGTACGCTCTGCTTAAATGCTGCTATGCCGCGATAAAGGAAGGTCACACCTGCTCTGTTACGGTCGATATGCCTGTAGAATAGATCGATGGTTTTAATCAGTGTCTGCTCAGATCCCAGATCCTTCCTGACCTCATCAGCATAACTGATAAAGGCAGCACTGGCATCACTCCCCTCCTTCATTATCAACCTGATAATATCTTCCTTCTCGGAGATATAGTTATACAGATTGGCCGATGTCATTTTGCAGGCAGCAGCTATATCCCTCATACTTGTGCCATCAAATCCCTTTTTATTAAACAAACGGATGGCGCACTTGATTATCTGCTCTCTGCGCTCACTCACAAGCTTTTTGTTAGAGCTATATGTGCGAATATTCTTTGACTTCATTTCTTTATCCATTATATAATAAATTGTATTAAATTACTGATCGTTCAGTAATTTAATCTCCGTAAATAAAATTATTGCTTATGATTACAAGGTTGTCAAATACATATTTTCCCCCGAGCTCATACTAAACATCCCCATTTTATCACGCAGTTATAACATTATGTAATCATAAAATAGGAGGTGAAACAATGATCAGAACAGTTAAGCAATATCTCGACAGCTTGGATGACGGCAGGGTAGTCTATTGCCTGGGAGAAAGAGTCAAAGATGTCAGAACCCATCCGATGTTAAGAACTATCATTCGTTCAGCAGCATTGGATTATGCCATACCCAACGATCCAAAATTCCGTGACCTCTTCGTGACCAAAAATGAAGAAGGTGAGGAAGTTAATTTCCTGCTTACAGCGCCACATACCAACGAGGAACTCTTACGCAGACGAGAGTGTTTTGTAACCGGCATCCGCTCTGGTTGGGGGTTCTTGGTGCATTGCATGGGCGTAGATGCCTTGGCAGCCTGCACATTGGCCGCCAACAAGATGGACAATACGCTTGGCACCAACTATGTTGAGCGTGTAGAAAACTACCGCAGATACCTGCAGAAGAATGATATCGGCCTGACCGGCGCCATGACCGATGTCAAAGGAGACCGAAGCCTTCATCCATCCAAACAGATACAGCATAAGGACTTTTATCTCCGTGTGGTTGATAAACACAAAGATGGTATAGTTGTCAGAGGGGCTAAGATCCACATCAGCGCCACCCCCTGTGCCAACGAGGCCATCGTTTTACCCTGTCGTACCCACGGTGAGGCCGATAAAGACTACGCACTCTCATTTGCTGTACCTCTGGGCACTAAAAGAGTTAAACTACTGGCAGTAGAACCGGTCACTCGTACATATGGTGAGGAAGCTGCCTGGGACTACCCACATGCCTGGGGGCTGCAACCCACCGAGTGTATGATCATCTTTGACGACGTGTTCATTCCCTGGGAGAGGGTATTCATGTGTGGCGAATGGCAGTTCTCTCGCGATATTACCTACGCTTTTGCCAGCTTCCACCGTCTATTCGGCACCTGCAAGATGGTGGGAGAGCTGGAGAAGCTGACAGGGGCAGTAAAGCTTATATCCGAATATAATGGCCTGGAAAAATATGAGCATATCAGAAATAAACTGGCATGGATGGCAATGATCACCAACACGGTTGCCAGCCTGGGTGAGCTTTCCTGTTACAAAGGTACTATAGATCCCGATTCGGGCATGATGGTACCTGATCTTATGCTGACCAACTCAGCCAAATTCACCTTCGCCGACAATTTCCATGAGATGTGTAAGGTAGCACAGGATATCTGTGGCGGTATCGCCACCACCATACCCACCTATCGCGACTGGAAGAATCCCGAAATACATGATTATATTGAAAAATACCTATCTGGCAAAGCAGGTGTTCCAACAGCCGACCGCATTAAGGTCATCCGTATGATCAAGGATATGACTCATAACTACTATCAGATCGACCATATTCATGGAGAAGGTTCACAAGCCGCACAACAGATATTCCTATATTTCAGTGCCAATTGGGATCGATATCGCGCGGCAGCCAAACGCGACCTGCATATCGATGGTTATCAATCCGATCCCATCTATGGTCACCTTATTAGCCAGGAATCAATTGAACCACTCATGCCGCCAATTGATAAGTCTTACAAGCTTTTCTCCAACTTGGAACAGGCTTAATGACTCAATCCCCAATACAGGCAGTAATGGCTGAGCCATTACTGCCTGTATTTAGCCATCATCTATTAAATTGTTGATAAACAAGCCAGTCAGCGGTTTTTATATGGCAGGCTAATTCCCAATATTGCTTTCTGATCGGTTGCTGCCATCTCGAACACGCTATATAATTCATACTTGTATGTGCAAACAGTTTTTCCCCCAGCGTCATGCGATTCGAGGAAAGACAATCAAAATTTGATTTCCCAAGCGATAGAAAGTCGCATCCTATCTGATTAGCGGTATGACTGGCATATTAAGATGACGACAAATTCCTATTTAATTAAGAAATTCCAGTTGGAGGCATCAAACAGCGGGGTAAAAGTATTGATAGCTGCGGATCGTGATGAAGCGGAAAAACATATTACTGAACTGGTTAGGAGCCAGAATATTACCAGTGTGGTCAAGTCGAGTTGTCCTCTGGCAGGGAAGCTGGGGCTTTTCACGCATATGAAGGCTTCTGGGCTCAGGATTTGCGAGACATCGCTGGTAAAGTGGACGCTTCAACTCAAGCAGGATCAGGAGGTGCCACTGGATGAGGTAGCCACTGTGGTCTCATCCGCCCTGGGAGAAAAGATAAACAATGATCCGGAAAGTGTGTTAATAGCTGCTCAGCAAGCATTAAAGGCTATCTATAAGGGGGCTGATCTCGGAATAAGCGAGGCCGATTTCGGTATAGCTGAGACCGGCACATTGATTACACTGGAAAATGAAAATAATTCTCGACTGGCGGACGTCCTGCCAAGGCTGCACCTTACTTTATTGGAAGCCAAACACGTTGTGGAAAGCATGGCTGATGCAGCCGAGATGATCAAGCAAAACCTTAGCAGCATACCGGGATATAAAATGCCCGCATTAATAACTGGCCTGAACGCCAGAAATACTACTGCCTATATACCATACGCCCGTTTTCCGCATACTCGATGTCCTGAAGAGGAATATATATTGCTGATATATAATA
>DFZI01000024.1:1260-4693 GCA_002383665.1 Dehalococcoidia bacterium UBA4060 | reverse complement strand
AGAACGCTCAGTTTGTAGGAGAATACAATGAGTGAAACGCAGAAATACGCAATCTCACAATACCACGATGTCGATGAAATTTATCGCAAGCTTAATGCCCTGATCGAACAACCGATCAGGCGAATAAGAGAAGACAAACTTAAAGAATACCTTGCATATTTTGAAAACAGGTGCAGGCATTCCAGAGAATTGACAGATAAGGCAAAGAAGTTCATCCCCGGCGGTGTACAGCATAATTTAGCCTTCAACCACCCATTCCCCATCGCCATCGAAAAGGCTGAAGGGGCTTACCTCTGGGATGTCGATGGCAACAAATACACCGATTTTCTGCAGGCAGGTGGCCCGATTGTACTGGGTAACAACTATGCCCCGGTACGTGACAAGGTGATTGACCTCCTGCATCATTGCGGGCCGGTCACAGGACTTTTTCACGAGTATGAACTCAAGCTGGCGGAGTTGATCAACAAAAATATGCCGTCGGTAGAGATGTTCCGCATGCTCGGCTCCGGCACCGAGGCCGATATGGCAGCCATACGTGCAGCAAGGGCATTTACCAAAAAAAAGAAGGTTATCAAGGTCGGTGGTGCCTATCATGGGTGGAGCGACCAGTTGGTATTCGGCCTGCACATACCAGGCACAGGCAGGCTCGAAGCCATGGGAATACCTAACGGCTGTAACGCCAATACACAGGAGTTTTATCCCAATGACATCGAGGAACTCAAAGCCAGGATGAAGGCCAACAGGAAGCTGGGAGGTACGGCCGCTGTACTGGTGGAACCGGTTGGTCCAGAGAGTGGTACACGTCCTGTCCCCTTCGATTTCAACAAAAAAGTGCGTGACCTGTGTGATGAGTTCGGAGCGCTGCTCATTTTCGACGAGGTTGTGACTGGCTTCCGCCTTGGCATGGGCGGTGCACAGGGCTATTTCAACGTCAAGCCGGACATAACGATATTCGGCAAATGCATAACCGGCGGATATCCCATGGCAGGCGGCGTCGGCGGACGGGCTGATGTTATCCAATGCTTCGCTGCCGGAATAGGAGGCACTGGCGAGCGGGCCTATGTAGGTGGCACACTTTCAGCCAACCCGCTTTCCTGCTTGGCAGGCTACTTTGCCCTGCAGGAAATGGAGCGCACCAACGCACCGGTTATTGCTGGCCAGGCCGGCGATAGACTGACCGGTGGTCTCCAGGCTATAATAGACCGCTATAAGCTGCCCTTTGTTGTTTACAACCAGGGCTCCATCGTACACCTGGAGACATCAGGCGTAATGCTGCTCGATCTGAAGAATCCTGACAAGTTATTCGCTGAGATGAACCCGCGCAAGAATTTGATTGAAGAGATGGGCATGGCTTATATGGCCAGCGGCCTGATCACACTGGCTGGCTCTCGCATGTATACCAGCATGGCGGATACGGATGAGGTCATTGACGATGCTTTGCGCAGGTTTGATGCGATTTTCTCCAGCATAGAAGGTGTTTAAATCCGCATCCGGAAGATAAATGACTGGACAGCTTGTAATATCATTAGCCGAATAGGGCACCTAAGCACTGTATATACAAAGATTTTAATCTTAGCAACTAAATCCAATAAATAGCAGGAGGTATATATGAGTTTCAAATATATTCTCTATGAAAAAAAGGGCAGGATTGCTTATATCACGATTAACCGCCCCGAGGTGATGAATGCCGTTCATCCACCGGCGCATGCCGAGCTCTGGCAAGCGTGGACTGATTTCAGGGATGATCCTGAAGTATGGGTTGCCATCCTCACCGGTGCAGGTGAAAAGGCTTTCTCGGCCGGCAATGATCTTAAATATCAGGCTGAGCACTCTGGCGATCCCAAAGCCATGATGATCAAAGATCCCGGTGGCTTTGGTGGGACCACGTATAAATTTGAATGTAACAAACCCATGATTGCGGCCGTCAATGGCTTTGCCCTGGGCGGCGGGCTGGAGATGGCACTGGTATGTGACATTATCATCGCCGCTGACCATGCCAAACTGGGGCTGCCCGAGCCTACTGTGGGGCTGATGGCTNNCTGGTGAATGAAGTTGTTCCTCTCAAGGATCTAATGTCGACGGCTGAAAGATGGGCAAATGATATATTGCGTTGTTCACCCCTCTCCATCCGTGCCAGCAAGGAAGCTGCTATGAAAGGTCTGGATATGCCACTTGAACAGGCTCTATCCACCAACTTTTGGGGCGCACAGTTATTAAGGCAATCCGAGGACTACATTGAAGGCCCCAAGGCCTTTGCTGAGAAACGACCTCCTCAATGGAAAGGGCGCTGAGATATCCATTCTGAATTAAATACAGCAGCGACGGCGGCTATAATGGCCGCCGTTATTTCAGGCCAGCACTGCTTTGGACTGGTTCAGCTTACGCAGTTCCAGCACGATTTCCCGTAGCAGTAAAAGTTGCATGCGCCGATAATTAATATCGCTGGACAGCTTGCCCATCTTCTTTGGGTCATCCGAGAGAAACTCTCCTACCGTATCTACAATACTCTTATCCATATCTACTATCTCCGTCTCAATAAATAAATACCATTCCCACAGATGTGGCACAGGGTATATCTTCCTGCTTGCCCATCAGAGGGTAGGCATCCCAGCCTACCTTATTGATAATATCAAATACATCTATGCCCATAGCCTCCATGGATGGCCTGGACCGGTGAGGGAAGCGACATCTGCCGCTATCCATGTACTGACACACCTGACCATGACAGAGGTAATCCTTGCAAGAGCCGCCACCTAATCCCATTGCCAGATAGTAACCGCTCTGGTAGGCCAGTTTCTCTATCTCGTAGATAATTTTGCTTGTCCTGAGATGGAAGAGCAAGGTATGGTCAATACCGTTCTTATCTTTGGCATGTCCAGGTGCATATTCCTCGATCGGTCCGACTATCGTCTTTAAAAGCAGCGCATATGAATAGCCGGCAAATGCCTTGCGGATGAAATCGAGATCCGGCAGGTTGGGCGGACAATTGGGAGTTTCCCCTGCACGCAGGCAGCGGGGTATCGTACATTTCAACCTGACCCTCTCATCAATGACAAGCTGGTTGGCTTTAATAATCTCTGCCCCATCAGCCCCCAATGCCATAGCCTTCTTCCTGAAAAAATCCAGGTCAGACATGAGTATTTTCTCAGGCACCCTAGTTAAAAACGGCTTGGGTTTTGCTTCCATCATGGCAGACCTCCCATTTGCACTTAGAAAATTTAATGGCTGATTTTAGCACAATGCTTTACATGTGTAAGACAGACAATATTCTAAACTCCGGTAAAAGGAGGGCTTTTAATTATTTTCTCAGCGCCGGTTACGATGCCCTGCACCAATTCTTGCATGGATGGTATACGGTTGATAACACCTGCTGTAAATGACACAACTTTGCTCCAATCAGCCCCTATATCATTCACAGATGCAGACTGGTCAC
>DFZI01000024.1:0-1225 GCA_002383665.1 Dehalococcoidia bacterium UBA4060 | reverse complement strand
CAGCACCCAGAGCCAGTGCAGCCAGAAAACCACGTGCATCGCCTATCCCGCCAGCAGCAATCAACGGCACAGACAGGTTTTGCCTGCCCCAAAGGACAGATGTCATGGTAGGTAGCTGCTCAGGGTTTTTGATACCGGCGCCTTCCAGCCCTACCAGTATGATGGCATCCGCTCCCTGCTCCTGTGCATGAATGGCGTCCCTGACACGAGCTGATTTATGTATCCAAGGGAGGCCGGATTGCTTGATACGTTGGGCAAGCGCATCCGGTTTGAACACCGACGTCTCGATGGGGACACGCTCTTCAATACAGACTTCCAGCATCTCTTCTATGCGAGGACAAAGTCCTATACTCAAATTCACACCAAAAGAGCCTCTTGTAGCTTTCCTGCAACTGCGGATATCAGCACGCAATTGTTCCGGCGTTTTTGAGACAGAAGCAGTAATAGTCCCATGGGCTCCGGTCTCCGCCACCGAGGCAGCCAATTTCCAATCCCCCAGTCCCTCCACAGCACCAAGCAATATCGGATACTTACATCCAAGAAGGTCGGTTATCCTGGTTTTCCATTCCATTAAACAGTCCCCCCGTAATATACTTCATCAATTTATTTTCATTGTCCATATCACTCTATGGATACAGAACTAACAGTTTATATACTGGATTTAAACCGCTTATGCCAATCAACCAGTCTCGACATGGAAAGAGCAGCACCGGCTATATCATGGAAAACCGGCACTCCACGCCGGACAAAGGCATCCCTTACCTTAATCATTTCCTCCATACCCGGTTTATCCGAGGCCGGTCCCAGCGCCATTAATACAGGCTTGCCCGTCTCAATACTGGCTTTCCTCATGGCCTCGCTTGCCGGTTCAAGGAAAGACTCACCACTGAGCAACCCATCACCCCATCGGGTGGCCGGATGGAAACCCAAATGATACATCATCATGCTTATATCAGGCGATTTGGCCAGTATCTTTAGGGTCTGATAAATAACAGATGGTACGACCAGATTAGTAGCATCGAGTGGATTGCTGAAAATAGCTCCAACCGAAGGCAGGAATGTGCGCAGCTCTCCGTTAATCTTAGATGAAAGCCTGGCAAACTTCAGACCAGCCCTTTCCATCTGGTCAGAAGCTTGAACGCTGGGACCTCCTCCAGACCCCAGCACTGCGATGCCTTTGTCTTCGGGGTAAGGACGGGCAAAATTCAGTGCGACCAGCATATCG
>DFZI01000023.1:6041-34548 GCA_002383665.1 Dehalococcoidia bacterium UBA4060 | reverse complement strand
CGACAACCTCTGGGCCAGGATTGAGGAGAAAAGGGCTGCTTCGGCCGGAGCCGAAGCAGGCAGGACGCAACCACACCGCGGTGCCCCGGCCGAAGATATTTACCCTCAGGTGGCACAGCCTGATTACTATCCACCTGTAGAGGCCGAAGCTCAGCGCATATGTCCGAGCTGCGGTGCCCAGGTGCCCGACCGCAGCAAGGTCTGCCCCAACTGCGGTAACAACCGACTGCCTCAACAGAAAAGCAAGCCGATCATGAAGGCGGAAGAATACTTCAAGGCCCATGCGCCCGCAGAGCAGCCTTACGAGTATTACCCTCCTACTCCGGATTACGGGGCACCACAGGCCTACCCATCGCAGGCTTACCCGCCACAGGATCAGTACTACGGGCAGCCGGCAGTCCAGCCCTACGAGGCAACCTACCCCGTCTCGCCGCCTTCCTTTATCGAGGACATCACACAGGAAAAAAAGCAGGGTAAGCAGAGGAGGGGGAAGACAACTGAAGAGGCACGTTACAGGGAAGCCCGGCGGGGCGAGCGGAAATCGCCTCTGCCCATCTTGCTTGCACTTATTGGCCTGGGAGTTGTTATTGTAATTGCAGTTGTAATGATACTTGACCAGTTCAAGGCGCCGGCGGTGGTGGTCCCTCCCTCCGGACTTAACCCGGGAACAACGACGCCCGCCAGCACCGAGATAATCTCCATCTCTGATATCCAGTTCAGCGAAATCACTAAGGACGGCGCAGTCGTGACCTGGAAAACCGACAAAAAATCCAACAGCATAGTAATCTATTGTCTTGAGGATGGCACGCAATGTGAGAATGCCAAGGATGATGCCCTGGTAACGGACCACAGGGTCAGTCTGACAGGGCTTGAAACAGGAAAATCCTACCATATCACTGTCCAATCTCAAATCAAATCAGGAGCGGATGACCTTGAATTCCCCGAGGCTTCAATGGATGCTCCTGAGCTGCTCATCTTGCAATCCGCACCGAACGACGTCACACCCCCCAAAATAATTGATATCAAGGTTACCAACATCACCGCTACCACGACCGGTGCATCGGCCGAGATCACCTGGAAGACTGATGAGCCGGCAACTGGCCAGGTGAGCTATGGCACTTCCCAATCGTACGGCACCCTGCAGCCGGAGGAGCCGGATACCACTCTGGCCAAATTTCACGATGTAGAACTCTACGAGCTGCCACACAACACCACGATCCACTTCAAGGTTATCAGCCGTGATGCCAGCGGCAACGAGACCTCGTCAACCAATAACACATTCGTAACTCCGCCGCCCGCCGGGACCAATATAGGCAACCTGGCACCCGACTTTTCGCTCCCCTCTGCTGCCGATACAAGCACCAATATATCCTTAAGCTCATTCCGAGGCAAGAAGGTGATTATCAATTTTTGGTCATTAAATTGCCCTTACTGCGATGCCGAAATGCCGGCATTCCAGCAGTTTCACGTGAAATATCCGGATGTCCCGCTTCTGGCAATTTGCGGTCCGCAAAATGCCAGTGTAAACAGAAACAGAGTGGGGTCAATAATCACTGATAATAACTATGAGTTCTCGATCCTGTTAGATGATTCGGGCCAGGTGGGGCAGTTATATAACATAAACAGCGGTGTACCTGTTACATATTTTCTTGATTCTAACGGCATTATAAGGGGCATCAAAAATGGGACATTCACCGGCGGCTTATCTGAGCTCGAAGCCAAATACAATTCATATTAGAAGCTATCTAATCTGAAACCCAGTTTGCTTCCATATCAGCCAGCCCATATACTATTATGTCTATCGATTACTGTTCTGGAGGGGTGACCGAGCGGCCGATGGTGACGGTCTTGAAAACCGTTTTAGCTCCGCGCTAACGCGGGTTCGAATCCCGCCCCCTCCGCCACCTACTACCACGGGGGCCCGGTCAGACGACAAGCCTTACCTCATTGTTAACTGCCCTTATCTGCCTGTATCACCGGTTGTAAATCGCGTTTACGCATTACATACTGAACGGCTGCCGAACAAAATGACCGGGTTTTGCTGCCACAACAAAGGCAATCTATAATAAGTGGCGGTCGGAAATCGATATGGATAGCAAGTATTTAAAGACAGCAATGATCCTGGTCTTCGTCAGTATTTTATTGGTCACCGCCATATTTGTGACTGTGCTGATCTCAGTCAATAAGGCTTCCTTCCTCAAGCCACAGGCACAACCGGCCACCTGCAGACAGGAGCAGGCCATCGCTTTGACCGAGCAATTCATCAAAAACACGTCGACATACGCCTTTGACGGGATTGAGAACAGCATTAAAAAACTCAAGGTTGAATCAGCCGATGGCGGCAAAACCTGGCAATTGACCTATCCATTCAAATGTAAACACTCCGGATATGGCGACAGGTCAGACCAGGTGCTGGCCCAAGTGGTTACCGAACACTCCGTCCTGGTGACCATCCAGGATTGCAGGATTGTATCAGCTATCTGCGATAAAACCTACGACCTTCTAACCGGCAGACAGACTAACTAATTTTCATACAGCCCTACCACGAGACTGCAGGTATCTGCTGTATCCGACCATTTTGCTCAACACCATGGCCGCCTCATCAGGCATGCTATAACAGACCATATCCTGCTGCGCCAGAGCACTCATTGCCCTGTGCTGAAAACGGATATCACCTTTCGGCACGGGGAACTCGGCAGCAAAGATAACCGGCTTGTTATACTTTATGGAGAGATCTTTGACTTTTTTGAATGATGATACCAGCATATCAAGGGCAGCATCTATCTTCTGGTCCCCATCCGCACCCATAGAATCAGCTGTCACCCATTCCACAGCCGGGGTGGGCAGCCCCAGCGAAATTACAGCATCGGTCTGCTCATATTTAGCCAGTATCTCAATCACACGGGGCACCGCATCAGGCGGGGCACCGGCGACCAGGTCCACAGGATTGTTCCGACTCCACCAGGCTGGCAGGAACGTATCCAGCTCCTTCAGAACAGGCTCCGACAGTTTGACCACTTCCAGGCCCAGTTTGGAGCAGGCGTCGGCAGCCAGCACACCCCATCCCCCACCCAACGTTACAATACCCACCCTGTTGCCCTGGGGCAAGGGATGACAAAGAAATCCATATCCAACGTTCATCAATTCTTCCAGGTTGTATACCCTGATGATGCCGGCCTGGCGGCAGACTCCGTTAAAAACAGTATCCGAGCCCGAAAGCGCAGCAGTATGTGAATGGGCAGCCGAAGACCCGGCTTCTGTCTCACCTACCTTGATCATGATCACAGGTTTTTTCATGCTTGCCCGGGACGTTATCTCAAAAAACCGGCGACCATCCCTGAAGCCTTCGATATAGCACATTATCACCCTGGTCTGGCTGTCGTCTGAGAGATATTCAACAAAATCTTCGGCATGCAGGTCGGCCTCATTACCCGTGCTGATCAGCCGGCTGCAACCAAAATTTGTGGACATGGCACGCCGCACAATGGTGAATCCAACGTTGCCGCTCTGAGAAACAACTGCAATCGGCCCGGTAGGGGGAAAGGCGTTCGCCATCTGTGCGTAAAGCATACGGGATGGGCTCATCAGCCCAAAACAGTTGGGGCCTATCAGGCGCATCCCAAAAGAATGGGCTATTTCAACCATCTGAGCCTGCATGGAAGCTCCTTCCTTCCCAACCTCGGCAAAGCCGGCCGTGATGACAACACAGGCTTTGATGCCCTTTTGCCCGCATTCCTTGATCGCCTGCAGAATGCCGGCAGGTGGCACAACTATGACCGCCAGATCGGGCACCTCGGGGATATCTTCAAGACTTTTATAGACTTCAAGTTTACCTATCCGACCACCTTTAGGGTTGACAGGATAGAGCCTCCCGGTATAACCACCCGTTACGATATTATGCAGTATACGGTATCCCCATTTACGAATATCACTTGAGGCTCCCAAAAGGGCTACAGAACGCGGTTCAAAAAATTTATTAAATTCAGTCATGGTGTTTTAAATCCTATCCTGCCTTGCCTTGAGGTATTAGCTCTAAAAAAACATGCTATTTTAGCATTATTATGCAGTTCTATTCAATGTCCCAATCCCATTGAAGGCAAGGCAGCAAGGTAAGGTTAGACCTCGTTATACATGGCAATCTCCACCTTGCCATCCACGAAAGGCGTCATCGCAATGGACATTTCTTTGAAATGCGGTGCCGAAGCATGGTACTTCAGAGCCTCATCATTTTCATATTTCTCGTAAAAGAAGAAGTTATTGGGACGATCGACACGTCTGTGTGCCTGGAATGCTACACACCCGGGATCTTTGAGAAATCTGGGTGCAAAGGACTTGATAACCTCCCCCAGATCGTCCCCCTTACCATCCTTGGCCTTCATAAAAGCTGCAATTACTATCATGAGCACCTCCTGCTAAAAATGTATTGTAAAGCCTTTTTACATAGCGTGTCCAAAATTTCTGCTAAAATTAAATCAGGCACTCCGCCAAGGGCAGGCAAGCAAAGGAGGTGACCATACATGGAAGATAAGATCCTCAGATACATCCACAAGCTCAAAGCCGATAAAATCCGCCTGACCGAGCTGATAGCCCATTTCACACATGATATCAGTGGCAATGACAAAGAAACCGTAATTTATAACAAGATACTCCCGGCGCTGATCAACATGGAAAAAGACCATAAGATCAAGCTTTCCTGGGATGTTATGCTGACTCGCTACAGGTTCCCCCGCTACGTTTACTCCAACTCCGGTGATCAGAATGAGGGTAACCAGAATGCATCCAGAATGCCGCTCTGGCAAAAGCAGGTCGATGAGATTTTGAAGAGAGATGCAGTTATCCACCGCAGAAAGATGCATGAACTGCGGCTCCAGGACAAGTTCGACCGTTTCATCAGGCGGTACGAGAAAAGCTCGGAGGATATCCAGCCTTCGGACGACTGGATCAAGATCATTACAGCCTTCATGGAAACAAACCTGTCGCAATATGATGTAATGCGTGCCTGCGTCGAGGCCTTCAAAGCGGGCGCCATCTGGGAACGTTATCGCAATGAATTTGAGAGGTAAATAATCAGTCCGGTTTATCCAACTCCCTGGCCACAGCCAGCAAATTTAACAGGTCGGCTTCCGTGGCATTGCCATAGAATACAGCCTCACGGGGGCTACGGTTAAGCTCCTCCAGCATCCTGATGGCTTTGCGCTCCGAAATAGAATAGTTATAGATCAGCCAGGCAGCCAGGACCTGGCCCGTTCTGCCCTGTCCTGACGAGCAATGAACAGCGGTTTTCTGTCCACTGCGCATACCTGATCGCAGGAAATAACAAATATGCTTGAGGGCTTCACCGCTGCACAGCCTCCGGTCGGCTGTAGGTGTCCATAATACATTGTCAGGAGCAAATTTTGCGGCATAAACACCCAGCAATCCACCCTCCAGGGTGGGATAATAACCCAGTTCCTCATCCGAAAGAAGGCACACGATCCGGCTGATTCCCTGTTTTTGCATAAAGGCCACCCAGTCATCTACGAGCTGCTTCTGGACGAACTTGCCAGGAAAACCCGGCCTGCGGGCACCATAAACAAATTGATCATCGCGTGATGATACACCAAAACCGTATTCTGACATATTGCTGTCCTTATCTCACGATTATATATCACGTTCCAGCGGCAGTATAATTCACATCAAATATAAATACAAATTGACGAAAGGGCTGTGAATTTATATTATTATCCGGTTAGCTTTTGTTGTCGGTGTGTATAAAGGCAATAAGCAAAGAGGCCAAACATGGGTATTAAAATAACGGACACCACTTTACGCGACGCTCACCAGTCTTTGATCGCAACCAGGATGAGGTCAAGGGACATGCTGCCTCTGGTGGAAAAAATGGACAGGGTGGGGTTTTTCTCGCTGGAGATGTGGGGCGGCGCCACTTTCGATACCACGATCAGATATCTNNCAGATGCTGCTGCGCGGGCAGAACCTGGTGGGTTACCGTCATTACGCCGACGACGTGGCAAAGGAGTTCATCCGTCTTGCAGTTAAAAATGGCATCGACGTGTTCCGCATCTTCGATGCGCTCAACGATATCCGTAACATGGAGCTGGCCATCGCTGAATGCAGGAAATACAAGGTACATGTGCAGGGCACGATCTGCTATACCATCAGTCCCGTCCATACAGAGGAAGGGTTCGCAGATATGGCCCACCAGCTTGAGAACCTGGGCTGCGACTCGATTTGTATCAAGGATATGGCCGGATTTATATCGCCTCCCGCAGCAGCTTCGCTGATCAAAACGATCAAGAAAAAGGTCAGGATACCTGTCGACCTGCATTCGCATTGCTCAAGCGGCATGGCGCCCATGAGCTACCAGGCGGCGGCGGAAGCAGGCGTGGATATCCTCGATACTGCATTCTCGCCTTTCGCCTGGGGCACTTCCCAGCCCCCTACCGAGAGCGTTGTGGCAGCCTTCAAGGGCACCCTTTACGATTGTGGCCTGGACCTGGAGTTGCTCTACGAAATAGGCGAGGACTTCGCTGCCATAGCCGGTAAATACCGCATGCTGTTTACGGCCGAGGCCACACGTCCCAGCATCAGCGTGCTGCTGCACCAGATACCAGGTGGTATGTATTCCAACTTCATCAGCCAGTTGCGCGAGCAGAATGCTCTGGACAAGATCGGGGAGGTGCTGGCAGAGGTACCGCGTGTGCGCGCCGACCTGGGATACCCGCCGCTGGTCACACCCACTTCTCAGATCGTCGGCATTCAGGCTGTGCTCAACGTACTCAACGGCGAACGATACAAAAAAGTTACCAAAGAGGTCAAGGACTACTTGCAGGGGTACTATGGAAGGCCGCCAGGTGAAGTCAATGAGGAAGTCAGAAAGATGGTCATTGGCGACTCCGAAGTGATAACCGGCCGTCCCGGCGATCATATTGCTCCCGAGCTTGAAAAGCTGAAAGATGAAGCACACAAGCTGGGCATACTCCACAGAGAAGAAGACCTTGTGACCTATGCCCTTTACCCTCAAGTGGCAGTCAAATTCCTCAAGGGTGAGGCCAAGGAAGAGGCACTCATCAACCCCATAACCCAGACAGCCACCAGCCAGCCTTCTGCGGATATCCCCACCGAGTTCAGCGTCGATGTTGATGGCGAGGTATTCAATGTTAAGATCAGCCCTGTGCTGGGTACGACTGTTGAAGTCGAGAAAAAGGCCAAGCCCAGGGAGATTCCGAAGGGCGCCGTGCTGGCCCCGATGCAGGGCATGGTGCTGACCGTGAAGGTCAAGGTCGGCGATAAAGTTAAAGAGGGGGATATCGTACTCGTTACAGAAGCGATGAAGATGCAGAGCGATGTCCACAGTCCGATTAGCGGCACTGTAAAAGAGCTACTGGTTTATAATGGTGAGATTGTAAATAAGGACGATGTCCTGATGGTCATAGAATAACATGCTGAAGAAAGTCCTTGTCGCCAATCGGGGCGAGATCGCCATTCGTGTCATGCGGGCCTGCCGTGAGCTTGGCATTCGCACAGTTGCCATTTACTCCAGGGCTGACGGCGAAGCTCTTTTTGCCAAGTATGCCGATGAAGCCTATTGCATAGGAGAGTCCCCCGCCACAGAGAGCTACCTCAACATCAAGAAAATCATCAGCGTAGCCAGGGAGTGCGGTGCCGATGCCATCCATCCGGGCTACGGCTTCTTGGCCGAGAATCCCAGCTTCGCCTATGCGTGCGAGCTGGAAGGCATCAAGTTCGTCGGCCCTTCCAGCAAGGTGATTGAGCTGATGGGCAACAAGATCGCAGCCAGACAGGAGATGACCCGAGCCGGAGTGCCGGTTACACCCGGCACCCCCGACTGCGTCAGCGATTATGATGAAGCACGTGTGATAGCCAAAAAGATCGGTTACCCCGTGATTATCAAACCTTCGGGCGGGGGAGGCGGCATTGGCATGACCATCGTTGAGGATGAGTCGAAGCTAAAAAAAGGGCTGGAGATGTCCAGCAAGATCGCTGCCAGCACCTTCGGGCTGCCCGAGGTTTACATAGAGAAATATATCCAGCACCCGCGTCATATCGAGTTCCAGGTGCTGGCTGACGGGCAGGGCAACGTTATCCACCTGGGCGAACGCGAATGCTCCATCCAGCGCCGGCACCNNCCCGAGCTGCGCGCCCGCATGGGAGAGATCGCAGTCCGCGCAGCAAGACAGATCAAGTATGAAAGCGCCGGCACGATCGAGTTCATCTTCTCAAAGGGAGAGTTCTATTTTATGGAGATGAATACCCGCATACAGGTCGAACACCCTGTTACAGAGATGGTCACCGGCATCGATATCGTTAAAGAGCAGCTCCTGATAGCCTCAGGTCAAAAGCTGAATATCACACAGAAAGACGTGCACATGAACGGCTGGGCCATAGAATGCCGCATTAACGCCGAAGATCCCCTGAATAATTTTATCCCCTCACCGGGCAAGCTGCGGGGCTACCGCTCACCGGGCGGCATCGGTATACGCGTGGACAGCGGCGTCCACACCCGGTACATCATACCTTCCATGTATGATCCAATGATCTCCAAGCTGGTGGCCTGGGGCCGCACACGCGATGAGGCTATCGAACGGATGCGGCGTGCTCTTTATGAGTATGTTATCGTGGGTGTCAAGACCAATATACCCTTCCATAAAGCCGTGATGGAAAACAAACGCTTCCAGAGTGGCGAACTGGGGACCCATTTTATTACACAGGAAACAACGCTGATCGATGACATGTACGCCATCATGGCGCGCGAGCAACCACTCCAGGAAAAGCTATCGGGTATCTTCGGCAGTGCGAAACGGGCCGCAGCTATTGCAGCAGTGGTCGCTTACACGCAAACGGCACACCAGAATAATAAGAAAAGCACTGAATCCTGAATCACGAGGAAGGCTGATTCCCGGGCAGCAAAAGGGCAGGAAGATGCTGGGATCTCTGCACGGAAAAGAAATTTTTCTGCTCAATGTGCTGTATAATCAGTGAGGGTAGCATTAATGGACGGATTCAATAACGCCTACCTGGATATTGAAACAACCGGACTTTACCCGTACCAGGATAGCATCACTGTCATAGGCATCTATTTTTGCGACGAAGGTAATGGGAAACTGGTGCAGCTTTATGGCAGAAGCCTCAACCGCGAGGCCTTACTTGAGGCTTTGCAAGGGACGGACAACATCTATACATACAATGGAGAACGTTTTGACCTGCCTTTCATTCAGGCCAGGCTGGGAGCAGACCTCAGCACGACACACAGGCATATCGACCTCATGTTCAACTGCTGGAAACATGACCTCAGGGGCGGATTCAAGGCCGTTTTAAGAAGCCTGGGCATCGACAGGGAGACAGAGGGGTTAAGCGGCCTTCACGCCATCTGGCTGTGGGAAAGATACAGCCAAGAGAACGACCTCTCCGCCCTTGAGCTCCTGCTTAAATACAACCGCGATGACGTCGTCAACCTGAAACAACTGAAAGATTTACTGGCAGGAATATAAGCAGCCTATTTGGCTGCTTTGTCGAGCTCCCTCAGGTGAGTATCAATACCCTTGCCGAAGAGTTTCAGCACGATAGGTTGGCCATTGCCGTATTTTTTGTAGACTCTGCATGTCTCGCAGATGCTTGTGTCCTTGCCGGTGGAGCCCCTGTCATCCAGCTTGCAATACGTGCCTTCGATCTCCCAGCAGGGCAGGAACTGGTACTTTTCAACCGGGCATTCGCTCTTGATCATTTCCGGGCAGTTGCAGAGCTCCCAGCACGGTGACTTATCGGTCCAGAAATTGACACTGCGCTCTTCCTTCGCTGCCGTTGTTTTCTTTACCTTGGCCTCAGCCATTATAGTTTCCTCCTT
Organism: Dehalococcoidia bacterium UBA4060; assembly: GCA_002383665.1. Classification (GTDB taxonomy): domain Bacteria; phylum Chloroflexota; class Dehalococcoidia; order GIF9; family UBA5629; genus UBA6808. Next base: position 24,686 of record DFZI01000023.1, on the reverse strand, counting down.
TGGATGATACATATCCCCGACGCTTAGCTTTTAACAATCTCTTCCAGCGATTTCAGCGAGGCATTGATGCCGCGGCCCATCAGCTTCAATTGGATCGGCCTGCCTCCGCCATAGGTCTTATAAACCCTGCACATTTCGCAGATGCTGGTATCTTTTCCGTCAGCACCATAATCATCAAGCTTGCAGTAAGTCCCCTCGATTTCCCAGCAGGGCAGGAACGGATACTTGAAAGCGGGGCACTCAGACTTCACCATATTGGTGCAGTGGCTGACTTCCCAGCATGGCATTTTATCTGTCCAGAAATTAAACCCGCGTTCCTCAGCGGTTTCTGTTTTTTCTTTTATGTCTACTATTGTCCTGGCCATTTTCGATTCCTCCTGTATTTTACCTGGCTCTGACTATATAAAATGTAACATCCCGCCTATTTGGCAGCATCCGCCATAATACTTAATATGCTGTTGCACTTTTGCGCATATATCAGTGCGCTTTCCAATTAATACACGTTCGAACCCGCCTTCAGGCACAAGATTGCGCCAACCGGCAATCATGCCGGACATCAGCTTGCGACAGTGCCGATTAACCAATCATCTATATCGATGATATAATTACTGACCACATCGTCAGAGATCAGAGGAAATACAGGATGCCGGAAAAGACAGGCAAAAGCAGTTTTTACGGATGGGTGATGCTGCCCATCCTCTGTCTGGTCTATTCCATCCCCATCGGATTTGCGCTGTACGGCCCGCCCATCATCAATACTTTCATGGCAGAAGAACTCCAGCTCCAGCGCTGGCAGGTCAATATCGGTTATTCGATCATCGGCATGGTACTCGGCTTAGGAGCACTATGCATACCCTGGCTACTGAACCGTTTTGGACCTAAAAACACGCTCGCCATAGGTGCCGGTCTTGCAGCCGTTTCGAGCATCCTTATGGCCTTGCTGGGGAGCGCTACCGTTAGCTTTTCCGGCCAATCCTACCCGGTTATTTACTGGGTGATCTGCTTCTTTGTAGGCCTCGGGACATCATTCGGTTCCGTTGTCCCTGTTCAGGCCTTAGTGCTTCTCTGGTTCAACGTTCACAGGGCACTGGCCATGGGCCTGGTACTGGGCGGAGGCGCCATCGGAGGATTTATTTATCCCCAGATCATCAGCTATTTCATCACAGCTTTCGGCAACGACTGGAGAACAGGCTGGTACGTAATTGCCATTGCCTGCACAATCGGAGCGCTGGTAGCCATGCTGTGGATCAGGAACCGGCCAGAAGACCTTGGCCAGCACCCGGACGGGCTATCGTCGCAGCAGCTTGAAGAAGCAGCAAAAAATTCCGGAAATGCACTGATCCGCACATACCGTTCGCCTGTGAACTGGGCCACCTCCGACGCATTGAGGACACGCTCACTCTGGCTGATAATCATCTCAACAGGAGCCCTATTTTTTCTCTGGCAGGTGCTGCTCTCACAAACTCCTGCACATCTGCTTGACCGCGGCTTCTCAGCCAACGACCCCATCCTTTTCCTGCAGCCTGCCTTCGTCTACGGCCTGATACTCGCGTTCAGCATAGTGGGAAGGTTAAGCGTGTCCTTCCTGGGAGAGAGAATAGAGCCCCGTTTAATCATGGCCGTAGCCGGGTCCATGCTTGTCATCGGCGGCCTGTTGTTCTGGCTGGCCTACCCTGACAATATCTGGGCTGTCTTTCTTTTCCCGGTGTTCGCTGGTATAGGCTTCGGGGCAACTTACGTCGCCATCCCCCTTATCGTTGGCAACTACTTCGGAGTCGGCTCATTCGCCAACCTGGCACAGATATTGAACCCGATTAACTGCGTTTTCCAGTATTCCGGGCCTGCCGTAGCCGCTATGATATACGACTCCACCCATAGCTATGGTCTGGCCGTCCTCATCGCCTGCATAGCTGGATTAATCAGCGTAGGATTACTGTTTTTCTGCAGGCCACCAGTGCCGCACCAGTCCACCTGAACAGGTCATTTACACTCATAACCCTATCCTGTTATCATATCCCTGTAATGATAACCCCTGAATATTTTGAAGGAGTATTTTCATGCAGTTTGAAACAGTTGCCTACCAGGAAAAAGACGGCATCCTTCATGTGAAGCTCAACAGGCCGGAAAAGAGAAATGCCATCAATGCGCAGGTTATCTCCGACGTTACCCGGTGCTTTGCCGAGGTAGCCACACTACCCAGTGTGCAGGTTGTTCTTCTCTCCGGCGAGGGCAAGTGTTTTTCTGCCGGCACCGACCTCACGTCATTCCAGGCCGGTGGCAGCCAGGCCGAAGTACGCAGGTTTGTACGCAGGTTCCAGGGGATGTTCAATGAGATCGAACTCCTGGAAAAGGCGGTAATTGCCGTTATACATGGATATTGCTACGGGGGAGCACTGGAGCTGGCTCTCGCCTGCGACATGAGAATCTGCAGTGAAGAGGCTCTGTTCAACATACCTGAAGTCGACATGGGCATCGTACCCGATGGTGGCGGCAGCCAGAGGCTGCCCCGGGTGATCGGACTGGGCAGGGCCAAGGAACTGATCCTGACCGCCAAGACCATCAATGCGGAGAAGGCGGAACGCTGGGGCCTGGTCAACGAGGTGGTCAAACTGCAGGAGCTGGAAGCCACAGGTATCGCCTGGGCCAAAGAGGTGATGCGCAACGGTCTCACAAGCGTCGGCCTGGCCAAACGCAACATCGACCTCAGCATGAACATGAGCATATCCGACGGTCTTGAAAACGCCGGTTTTGCCCAGAGCCTCTGTTTCTCCGACCCGAGCTTCCTCAAACGGATCGAACAGCGGTTCCTGGACAAGGTGAAAAACAAAAAGCCCTGATCATGCTTTAAGCAAAGCATTATGAAAGTTGTCCTGCATATCTGCTGTGGCGTCTGTGCGGCAGGCGCTGCACAGGTCCTTCTTTCCGAAGGTCACGAGGTGATAGGGTATTTCTATAATCCCAATATCTTTCCGGCTGAGGAATATCAGAGACGCCTGGCAGCCTCACAGCAGGTAGCCTCTAATCTGGGCTTCCGCCTGGTTGAGGGACCTTACGAGCCATCAGCCTGGTACAGTGTCGCTGCGTCCTTTGCCAAAGAGCCTGAAGGCGGTAAGCGCTGTGAGGTATGTTACCGTCTGCGGCTGAAGCAGACCTTCCGTTACACTGTGGAATGCGGGGCAGACCTGTTCACCACCACTCTCACCATTAGCCCGCATAAATCAGCGCTCCTAATCAACAGGATCGGGCAGGAGGTCGGCGATGATAAATTCCTGTCCCGCGACTTCAAGAAAAAGGAAGGATTTAAAAAGGCTACTGAGCTGACCCGAAAGTGGGGACTTTACCGGCAGAGCTACTGCGGCTGTGAATACAGCCTGCGATGAGTGTCAGGGTGAGCGTTTCGGCCTGATGGGGAACATCTGATACAGTTTCTTATTCAAGCTCGCTTATGATGGTTGAAGGTCTGGGCCTCAGGTCAAACTCAATGCCGGCCTCATTGAACAGCTCCAGGAACGAATCGTCGGCATACCTGGCAAAGGTTACAAAACGCCTGACGCGGGCATTGGCCAGCATCTTGGCGCAGAGAATGCAGGGGGAGTGCGTGCAATAGATGGTCGCCCCCTCAATGCTCACACCATGTAAAGAAGCCTGGATAATGGCATTCTGCTCGGCGTGGATGCCACGGCAGATCTCATGCATCGTGCCGGAAGGGATATGCTTCTCATCGCGCAAACAGCCAAGCTCGAGGCAGTCCCTGACGCCGGCGGCCGCACCATTATATCCCGTGGACAGGATATGCTTGTTTTTTACCAGCACAGCTCCGACGTGGTGGCGGCGGCAGGTAGACCTCTCGGCAACCACCAGCGCTACCTTGAGAAAATACTCATCGAGCTCAGGCCTGCGTACCCCTTTCATTTAACCAGCCGTATAATTTTTTCTGCCTGTCGGACCAGTGATTCAATCGTACTATCATTTATAATCATATAATCAGCCATGGCGATAGGGCCGCCCTTGTTGACGTTCTCGATCTCCGCATAATCCCTTGATCTGGCCTGCTCCAGCGTCAGCGGTCTGATCCTGCGTCCTGTCAGCCTCTCATAGCGCAGGGTAGGCGGCGACCAGACAGCTACAATAATCAGGTTGTCCTCCAGTTTTTCCTTCAGGTATTTATATTCCTCCCACGAATAGAGGCCATCGATTATGACATCTGTTTCCTTCAGTGTTTCCTGGATACGGGGGAGATTTAATATCGCATAAGCAGCCATGCCATGTTGCTTTCTCAACTCCTCCCTGACCAGCCGTTCGCTATCCTCAGTGAGTGGAAGCCCACGCTGCCTCACAGCTTCGTCTGTGATATCCCCGAACCTGATCCTGCTAAATCTGTTCTTAACGAAGACACCCGCAGCCTCAGACTTGCCCGATCCCGGCATGCCAGCAAGTGCAATTATTCTGTTTGAAACTATAGTACTCATCTATTAAAGCTATATAAACAGTAGCCATTATAGGGAAAGCAGCCACTGCTGGCAAAACCTGCTGCTTATGTTGCATATATAAGACACGTCATGAAAACGCGTGAGAAAATCGTCAGGTGAAATTTTCGAAGAATTTTATGCTTTTTTTTGATCAATTCTACGAGTTTTTAAAATTTATAGCTAATTAAACTCGTCCACATACTTGACAAGCTTCATACAATCATCTATTCTAATCGTAAATACATATGGAGGTATATTAATGGAAGCTTATTGCATGAAATGCAGGGCCAAGAGGGAAATGAGGAATGCCAGAGCCATTAAAATGAAGAATGGCAAACCGGCGACCCAGGGNNATAGCTGCCTTTGTCTCATTTATTTTCAGTACACTTGCGGGAACAGGAAATATTTTTAATCAATCTTCGGATGCGGGTGGCTCAGATATAAGGCCCTTTTTATAAAGGGCAGAAAGCACCTGATATTTTATCGATTTGAACCTGCCGATAAACAGCAATCCCCCCGACATGCAGCAAAGGCCACCTGCGAGCACGGTGAAAGACACACCTATAATGCTGGCCAGCCAGCCGTAGAGCAGGCTTCCAAAGGGAGACACGCCATTAAAAGATACGATGTAAAAGCTTATGACACGGCCTCTCTTGTCATCATCAGCTATCAATTGCAGTAGCGTATTGGTGGCAGCCATCTGCGTTACCATCCCGAACCCGGCTATGGCAATAAAAAGCAGCGAAAGCCATAACACATGAGAAAAGGAAAACAGCACCAGCCCTGCACCGAAGGCAATGGCAGCTATGATAATCATCTTTAATAGCCCCCTGACATCTTTAAATGATGCCAGGTAGATAGCACCCACCAGCGCCCCACAACCCGCCGCCGACACGAGGAAGCCCAGGGTATTGGCATTTCCCTGCAGCACCTCACGGGCAAAGACCGGCAGCAACACCGCATAGGGCATGGCGACCAGAGCGGAGAGTGACAACAATATCAGCGTGTATTTGATGGGTGGAAAGCTCGAAGCGTAAGCCAGTCCTTCCTTCATGCCGCTGAAAAAATTGTCCTGCGTGGGTACTATCCCCCTCGAATTCAGCCTCATGGACAGCAGGCAGGCCAGGACGACGATAAAACTGAGACCGTTGATGAGGAAGCATATTCCCTCTCCCACCAGCGCCACCAGGATACCCGCGATGGCAGGCCCGATCAGGCGTGCTCCGTTGAACAGTGACGAGTTAAGAGCTATGGCATTGCCCAGGTCGGCCTTGTCCTCTACCAGATCCAGGATCAGGGACTGGCGGGCCGGCATGTCGAAAGAATTGATCAGGCCTAAAGCCGCACTGAGGGCGATAAGGTTCCAGACAGCGGCCGTCCCGGTCAGAACCACAGCGGCCAGTGTCAGTGCCTGCACCATCGATAGTCCCTGGGTAATAAGCATGATACGCCTGCAGTCAAACCTATCGCTGAGCACACCCGCCAGTGGGCTGAACAGGAAGACACAGATCAGACTGGCAAACGAGATCACACCCAGTAAAAAGGCTGAGGACGTCATCCGATAGACCAGCCAGCCCATAGCCACTGTCTGCATCCAGGTGCCTATCAATGAGATACCCTGGCCGATGAAGAACAGACGGTAATTGCGGTAGCGCAACGATCTGAAAACACGGGCCGGTCCTGCCGGCTGGCCCGCTTTATTCAGTGAATTGTCACTTGCTGTCATAACCTGTTCTTGTAATATATTTTGACCTGGCTAACGGAAGTCCGCCGCCCTTGGCCAATAGAAACGGGCCATGTTTCGCATGGCCCGCCAGTCATCAGCCCGCCTGCCCTGTTTACTTCCTTACCGGCAGCAGGACGGTAGCCTTACCATGAGTAGTGATTTCGCCCTTGCCGTTTTCCAGCCAGATATCACATTCTACGATATGTTCAGTTCCCTTTGCATCTTTTCTGGTTACCTTACCCTTGCAGGTCCAGGTCTCGCCGTCCATCGGGCCTTTAAGGTCCTTCATCTTGCGAGGAAAATCCATAGCCCGGAACTGTGTGCTGATCCTCTTCAGCCACCCATCATCACCTATCCAGTCTGTCATCATCTGGATCATCCACTGCCTTTTTAAAGTGCCATGTATGATAATGCCCGGAGTCCGCATAAATTTGACGGCAAAATCGTTTTCATAATGCAGCGGATTGAAATCGCCGAAGGCACCTGCCCATTTAACCAGCATCTGCGTCGTGGCGATCTTGGGTAATGGCGGTACCTCCTGTCCTACTTGAACATCTTCCCAGAATAGCTGCTTTTTCATCTCTGTCTCCTTTAATGTATGGCACTCTCGCGCTGCCTGGCCACCAGGTCGCCATTCTGGTTCGTAATGGTCGTTTCGACGGTAGAAATCAACATGTTACCGCCTGTTTTGCCGACTTTTTCTTCCAGTGCGATAATCTCGGATACCATCACCAGTGTATCTCCAGGACGGACAGGCCTGTAGAACTCCGACTCCATACCTGCATTGATAGCCCGGTTGTAGCCAGCTTTAGTCAACTCTTTGAACATATATTCCGACAGCTCATTGGAATTGGGAAAGGTCTGTTCCGGCTCCCACTTCAACGGCCATCCGAAGAAGTCCGGCGGGGCGATCATACCTCCATATCTCGTAGTAGCGGCATAATCATCATCCCAGTAAAGCGGGTCGCGGTTCCCCGAGGCATCCGCTATCTTGCGGATATCCAGGCGTGTGACCTCGTAAATCCGGGGAGTGCTCTTCTTGCCGATCATCTGTTTTACAGCTTCAGGTACCATACAGTCCTCCTTTTACTCAACTCACATTACACAGGATGCTTATTCTATCACAGGCGGAAACAAAATGGACTATTCCTCACGCAGGGCCACGATGGGGTCGAGACTGGCCGCACGCACGGCGGGGTATGTACCTGAGACCAGTCCGGTAACTATCGAGACAGCCAGTGCCACTATGATCACATCCGGCGAGACAGGCACATTGATTGTATAGAATTCCACATTCCTGCCGCTGACCATAAAGCCCAGCCCCAGCGCCACCAGCACCCCGGTCAAACCTCCGAACAAGCTGAGCATGGATGCTTCAATCAGATACTGCCGGAGGATATCCCGCCGCCTGGCGCCGACGGCTTTGCAGATGCCGATCTCCCTCGTGCGCTCGGTGACCGAGACCAGCATTATATTCATAATTCCGATCCCCCCCACCAGCAGCGAGATGCCGGCCACGCTGCCCAGGAAAATCTGGAAAATAGCATCTGATTCACTGCTGCGCTTCATGATCTCCTGCATATCGGTAATGGTAAAATCAGCTTCCTCATCCGGGCGCAGGTGATGGGAGCGGCGTAAGGTTGCGGTGATCAGCTCCTTGGCTGCCGGGATCTGACTTACATCGGTAGCTTCAAACATGATCATGCTAATAGGCTTCCCCCTGGTCACAGAGGTATCACCGGCGAACCGGGAGAACATGGTGGAAAGAGGCATAAGGATGAAATTATCGGCGTCGGCACCACCGAAACCGCCCTTTTTGTCCAGCACCCCGATGATCTCAAAGTTGCGGCCGGCAATGCGGATAGACTCACCCACAGGATCAGCAGTGCCAAAGAGGTCGATAGCTGCCTGGTAGCCCAGCACCACAACGTTGGCATTGCGCCGGTATTCATTATCGGAGAAAAAGTTGCCCTTCATCACTTCGTATTGCCTGATCCGCTGCATCTCAACCGTAGACCCGGTGACAGGGATCATCCTGTTCACGTTGCCATAGACGACAGGCAGCCTTGATGTGTTGCTGGGTGCAATTGCTGCAATGCAGTGGGCATGATCAACATTCATCAGCTCCTCATAATCGGCGGTGGTCAGAGAAGGAGTGGGCCTGGCACCCATGACATGACGGGATGACGATGTGACAAAAATAGTGTTGGTGCCCATGGCTTCAAACATTTCCATCATGTTCTTTTCCTGACCCCGTCCAAACGATACAACGAAGACTACGGCACCAACACCGATCATAATGCCCAGCAGGGTAAGGAACGAGCGCAGCTTGTTCGTCTGCAGGGCCCTCACGGCCAGCCTGACTGTCTCAATAAAACTCATAGTGCCGGTAGATTAATAGCTTGTAATTGCCCCGCTGCCACGCAGGAAAGCCGGATGACAGGCAAAGGCCATTATCTCCCCGTTTATGTATATATGAAAGGGTAAACGAAGTCAAGGGCACCCACCGCTTACACCCGACTCATAAACTCAAAAATAGACCCTCTCAACATATACTGTGAAGCCTATCCTGAGGTATAATACAGGGCACACCGCTTTTGCACCACACCACAAATATAATCGGGAGGGAATAACATGGCACTGAAAACACCCAAAGAGTATATGGACAGCCTGCGCAAGCTCAATCTCAACCTTTACCTGCTGGGAGAGAAAGTCAACAACTGGGTTGATAACCCTATCATAAGGCCATCCCTGAATGCCGTTGCCATGACCTACAAGCTGGCCATGGAACCCGAGAGCAATGACCTGGCCACGACCAGGTCAGTAGTGACGGGCGATAAAATAAACAGGTTCAATTCGACTTTCATGAGTGTTGACGATCTGGTCAAAAAGGTAAAGATGCAGCGGGAGATGGGACAGCGGACGGCCTGCTGCTTCCAGCGCTGTGTCGGCATGGATGCCATCAACGCCTCCTACAGCACCACCTATGAAATCGATCAGAAATACGGCACCGAGTACCACCGCAGGTTTAAAAACTGGCTCAAATACATCCACGACAACGACCTTTGCGTGGCGGGTGCCATGACCGATGTCAAAGGCAACCGCGGCGTCCCCCCCGGCGGACAGGCCGACAAAGACCTGTTCGTGCATATCGTGGAGCGCAAGAGCGACGGGATCGTGATTAGAGGTGCCAAGGCTAACATCACGGGCATCGCCAACTCCCACGAGATGCTGATCATGCCCACACTCAGGATGCGCAAGGGTGAGGAAGACTATGCAGTTTCCTGCGCCATACCTACCGACAGCCCGGGTGTGATCCTCATCTACGGCAGACAGTCCTGCGATACGCGTAAACTTGAGAGCGGCGATATCGACGTGGGCAACTATAACTTCGGCGGACATGAGGCGCTGACCATACTGGAGAATGTCTTCGTCCCCTGGGACAGAGTCTTCATGTGTGGGGAGATTGACTTCTCGATCATGCTGGTGGAGAGGTTCTCCAGCTACCACAGGCAGAGCTATGGTGGCTGCAAGGCTGGGATCAGCGACGTGCTCATCGGAGCAACGTCCGCTATTGCAGAATACAACGGCGTCCGCCAGGCTCCGCATATCAGGGAGAAGATCGGCGAGATGATCCATCTGACCGAGACCATGCATGCCTGCGGGCTGGCATGCTCCTACGAGGGCAGGAAGACCCCGGCGGGCAATTACCTGTGCGACGTGCTTCTGGCCAACGTCTGCAAGCACAACGTGACCAGGTTCCCCTACGAGATCACACGCCTGGCCGAGGATATAGCCGGAGGCATCCTGGTGACAACGCCTTCCGAGAAGGACTTCCGGCACCCCCAACTGGGCCCGTACATCGACAAATACCTGAGGGGCATGCCCGAGATACCGACCGAGACCCGCTACCGCATGGTAACGTTAATCCAGGCCATGTGCTCCGGCCTGACCTCACCCAGCTACCATACCGAGTCCATGCACGGCGCCGGCTCACCGCAAGCCCAGAAGATCATGATCGAGCGCGCCACGGATATGGAGCTCAAGCACAGCCTGGCACGCAGCCTGGCTGGTATCGATAAGAGGGAGGACCCGCTGGACCCGGCCTCCAGAGGCGGCTGGAAGAGGCCTGCTGAGTGGGATTCCAAAACCTGGCCCAGACAGGGGTAGCGCTTCGGCCTCAATGAGAAGATAAAGGCCCGATCATCCCATTCTGCGTCTACCCAACCCGTTAAGTGGTATCTGACCAGTAAGCAGACCAGCTATAATTGAGATAGTACTATTGCACATTGCCTGCACTTTAGCTTGCCGACGATATTCGCATTGCAATATTTTTTTGATTATACTAACCTATGTAAATACCAATAGTTCTCGTTACTAAATTTTACAGGAGGAGTATGACCAGTAACATAAAAAAGATACTAAATATTTCTATAATTGCCCTGGTATTATTATGGCTAATTGGGCTGACAGTAGCAATGATAGTAAGCTCAAAGCCGGCAGTCAGTCCAGATAGACATCCTGCTGCTGCCAAGCCGGCAGTAGAGAAGCCAATTTCTATTACGTGGTATGGTTATAATGCTTTCAAATTGACATGTGAGACAAAGAATGTATTGATCGATCCCTGGATAACACGGAACCCGCAAAGCCCGATCAAGTTTGAAGATACCTTCCCGGTTGAATTGATCTTGATAAGCGATAGCCGGGAAGAGTATGTGGGTGACGCCATAGCAATTGCCCAGAAAACTGGGGCAAAGGTCGTCACTACACCAGATGTTGCCAGAGAGCTGAAAGACAATGGCTTGCCAACAGAAAACATACTCTATGATGGCTCTGGGATAAACATCGGAGCACAAATCGAGGCAGAGGGCATCAAGATTTTAATGACCCAGACTGTTCATTCGTCCCTTGTGAGCTCACCCACAGGTTTTATCATCCAATTTCCCGGTGGGGCTACCGTTTATTACGCCGGCACTACTGGCATTTTCTCAGACATGCAGCTACTGGCAGACCTGTATCCAATGCACATGGTCCTGTTGCCCATAGGGGGCATTTCCTGCATGGATACTTATCAGGCAGTTGAAAGTCTGAAACTGCTGAACCCATCTAAAGCAATACCTATGCATTTTGGTCCCTATGCCAATTTAAATCCCAGCGCTGATGACTTTATGAAACTTGCGATGCAAGATGCGCCTGATACTGAGGTGATAGTGCTGAAACCTGGACAGAGCTACATTTTGAAACCCGGCGTCTATCGTTAAAGACCTTATTTAATCTCCGTTTTTGCGGATAGGCTAGGACGCAACCTTAGTTAAGAAAGGGAGGGCTAAGACTCTTGGCTCATGAGCATATGAACGGCTCTTCTGCTGATAATGCAACGCCCATTTACAGCCGGCCGGGTGAAATACTCAAATCCCTGATCCGCTATAACACCACCAACCCACCCGGCAACGAAGCTCCCTGTATCAACTACATCAAGGGCCTGCTGGACTGGGCAGGTGTGCCCAACATGATCGTTGCTTCTGATCCTTCGCGCCCCAACCTGGTGGCCCGGCTCCCGGGGCGTGGCTCGTCCCCTCCCCTTCTGCTCTACGGCCACATCGACGTCGTGACCACGGCCAACCAGAAATGGAGGCTCAACCCCTTCATCGGCGAGGAGATGGACGGTTATATCTGGGGCCGCGGCGCACTGGATATGAAGGGAGCCGTGGCCATGATGCTGGCAGCCGTCATGAGGGCAAGGCTGGAGAACATGGTGCCCCCTGGCGATATCATCCTCGCCATACTTTGCGACGAGGAGGCACGCAGCACGTACGGTGCAGAGTACCTGGTCAAAAACCAGCCCCAGCTCTTTCAGGGCGTCAAATACGCCATTGGCGAGTTCGGAGGCTATACCACCTATATCGCCCGTCGACGCTTTTACCCGATCATGGTCGGTGAGAAACAGGGCTGCGGGCTGATGGCAACCATACACGGACAGGGCGGACACGGGGCCTGGCCTCTGAGGGGAGGCATCATGGCAAGGCTGGCTCATTTTCTGTTGAGCCTGGAGCACAGGCTGCCCGTCCATATCACTCCCATCGTCAAAGAGCAGGTGCGCATGACGGCGGATGCTCTCCCAGCGGTATTCAAGCAGACCTTCATGCAGCTCCTGGTCCCGACTCTCACCAACTCCGTACTCGACACCCTTGGCGCACAGGTCAGGATGTTCGATCCGGTCCTGCACAACACCGCAGCCGCTACCGCCATCCAGGGTGGAGAGGTATACAACGTTGTTCCCGGTCAGGTGACGGTGGGGCTGGACTGTCGCCTGCTGCCGGGCTTCACGCCCGATGATATCATCGCCGAGCTCAGGGCAGCCGCCGGCAGTGACATCGACTATGAGATCAGCTATTTCAATCCAGGCACCCCCGAGCCCAACATGGGCCTCTTCGGCACGCTTTGCGATATCATCAAAGAATTCGATCCCGAGGGCACTCCCACCCCCATGCTCTTCCCCGCCGCGACCGATGCCAGGCTGTTCGCCCGCCTGGGCATCCAGACCTATGGCTTCACGCCTCTCAAGCTACCCCCCGACATCCATTTCGAGCAGCTTTTCCACGCCGCAGATGAACGTGTGCCGGTCCCAGCTCTGGAGTTCGGCACATCTGCCATCTACGAGCTGTTGCAACGCTCCGGCGGGTAGGGATGGCTTGCCACGTTTTCGTTCGCTATGCCCAAAATATGACCAAGGTCATATTCACCCGAGTATCTCTTTATTACAATAGCCGATAAACATTACACGGAGGTTAGTGCAACATGGAAGAGAGCCGGATCTCCTACCACGAGTCAGTCAGGAGAGTCTACAACCGCATCAAGCAGGACGGCATGACCAACATCTGGGACCGTTACGAGGCCCAGGCCCTGGGCAGCAGTCCCGACCAGCGCTGTCCCTTCTGCCAGGCCGGGGCGCGCTGTGACCTTTGCTCCAACGGGCCCTGCCGGGCTGATGCGGCCAGGGACAAGCGCGGCGTCTGCGGCATCACCGCCGACGGCATGGCCATGCGCATGATGCTGCTGCGCAACGTGCTGGGATCTTCCACCTACCAGTACCACACCGAGCAGACCATCAGGACGCTCAGGGCTACGGCCGGCGGTCACACGCTCTTCAGCATCACGGAGGGCCGGAAGCTCAAATGGTTCGCCGGCAGGCTGGGCCTCAGCGTCTCCGGCTCATACAAACAGGTAGCCAAAAGGCTGTGCAAGTTCGTCGAGGAGGACTTTCATCGCAATTACGACGAGCCCAGCCAGATCGTGGAGGCGCTGGCTCCACCCGAGCGCAAGCAGACCTGGAAAAAGCTGGGCATCTTCCCGGGCGGCATTTACGGCGAGCTGATGTTCGCCACCAGTTCCTGCCTGACCAATGTGGATGGCTATTACCAGAGCCTGGCGCTCAAGGCCATGCGCCTGGGCATAGCTATGGCCTACCAGAGCCAGATTGTCAACGAATACTGCCAGGATATTTTGTTCGGTATACCTCGTCCGCACAGGATGCGCGTCGACCTGGGTGTGCTCGACCCCGATTACGTCAATGCCCTGCCCAACGGGCATGAGCCCTTCCTGGGCTTTGCCATGGTGCAACTCGCCCGCACCGAGGAATGGCAGAACAAGGCCAGGGCCGCCGGGGCAAAAGGGCTGCGCGTCATCGCCAACATCGAGACGGGACAGGAGATGATACAGCGCTGGCAGATGGACGATGCCTTCTACGGCTTCACAGGCAACTGGATCTTCCAGGAGGCCGTGCTGGCCTCGGGCTGCGTTGACCTGTTTGCCTGCGACATGAATTGCTCCATGCAGATCGATCCTGCCTATGCCGAGAGATACAAGTTCAAGCTCATACCGGTCAGCCAGCTCGTCGCCTTCGATGGCATAACCGACCGCATCGATTATATTCCCGAGAAGGCCCGCAGGCAGGCCGCCGACCTTCTGGAAATGGCCATTGCCAACTTCGGCCGGCGCCGGGAATCGGTCCAGCCCCTCACCGGGCTGCCCCTGCATGAGGCCACCGTCGGCTTTTCCACAGAAAGCATTACAGAGGCCCTGGGAGGCTCGCTGGGGCCGCTTCTGGACGCCATCAAGGCCGGTACCCTGCGCGGGGTGGCGGGGCTGGTCTCCTGCACCACGCTGCGTGACCACGGCAACGACGTACACACCGTGTCCATGGCCAGGGAGCTGATCAAGCGGGATATCCTGGTGCTTTCCATGGGCTGTGGCAACGCCGCACTGCAGGTGGCCGGGCTTTGCTCGCCGGAGGCCGCCAGCCTGGCTGGCCCTGGCCTCAAGGGGCTGTGTGAAAAGCTGGGCATACCACCCGTGCTGAGCTACGGCACCTGCACCGACACGGGCAGGCTGGCCGACTTGCTGGGAGCTATCTCCAGAGAGCTGGGCGGCGTGCCGGTCACCGATCTGCCGGTGGCAGCCGTAGCACCCGAGTACATGGAGCAGAAGGCCACCATCGATGCCATCTTCGCCCTGGGCTTCGGGCTTTACACCTATGTCAACCCCGTGCCCACCATCACCGGAGGTCCCAACCTGGTCAGGCTGCTCACTGAGGACCTGCCCGGCGTGACCGGCGGGATACTGAACGTGGAGCAGGACGCCGTCAAGGCCGTGGAGGGCATAGCCGCACATATCGAATCCCAGCGTAAAAAATTGGGCATATGATACTATCCCTCAAGAGACACGAATATGTTTGAAAGGGAGATGCTATGATGAATGCAAAACCTGCTGTCCTGGTTGATGAGATCGCCTACCAGGATGGAGCGGTAGTGAGCAAGACGCTGATCGACAAGAAAGCAGGCACGCTGACGCTGTTCGCCTTCTGGAAGGGGCAGGCTCTTAGTGAGCATACGGCCCCCTTCGATGCCTTCGTCAACGTGCTCGATGGCGAGGCTGATATCACGATATCGGGTCAGACCGTTCGGGTCAGGAAAGGCGAGATGATAATCATGCCGGCCAACCAGCCCCATGCCCTGCAGGCTGCTACCAACTTCAAAATGATGCTGATCATGATAAGGTCATAAGACGGGCATTGCTAAACGCATGCCCGGACGCTCTTAATCAATTCTGATTTGAGCTGCCGGCGGATTGATCTGATCGGCCGCCGTGTTGCTCCCGCAACTGCCGTTCGAACTCGACCAGCAGTTTGGCTACATCTGCACCAAGCGAGGTCATCGTGCCTGTAGCAGCGCTTTTGCCCCGTGCAGTCCTGGTGGCGTCATGCGGTTCTTCCGCTGTGTCGGTGATGGGCTGAGGGATCACCCAGCGCAGGGCGGTTCCGCAGGTGCCACAGTACCTTTCGCCGCACGTGATGACGCCGCGGCAGTTAGGGCAAAAATACTTTTCCCGCATACATATTCACCTCCTGCAAAGCCAGAAAGCTGTATGCCACCGGTGCTGATTTATATCCTTACATAACCAGCTTAGCGGAAAATTGTGAAGATAATATTAAGAAACAGGCTGACTATATCCTTAGGCCGGTTAAGTAGCCCTCCTGCACGGCGTCGCAGATGCGTCGCGGTTTGCTGGCATCGCCGATGCAATACACTTCATCAAATCGTCCCCTAAGCGCTTCCTGAAGACTGTTGTCCGGCCGGTAGCCTACGGCGATGATCACGGTTTCAGCCGGGATGTTTTCACGCTTGCCGTCGCCGGTGGTGACCAGCACGCTGCCCTCCAGGATGGCTTCACAGCGCGCACCTGTCAGGAGCACCACTCTGCGGCTGCGCAGGTCATCCATCAGCCTGTGCCTGACCATCACATACATATCGCTGGCTGCCTTTTTCAGCACCTCGATGACCGTCACCTGCTTGCCCTGCCCAGCCAGGTAGTCCGCCGTCTCGCACCCCACCTGACCACCACCGATGATCACCACTTTCTGGCCGACTTGCCGTCTGCCCGAAAGCACATCTTCAGCCGTTGTCACCCAGGGCCTATCCACGCCGGCGATATCTAACCGAAGCGGGGTGCCGCCCGTGGCAATGACCACCGCATCGGGCTTTAGGGTTTCCAGCACCGCCGGTGTAGCCTCGCTGTTCAGCCTCACCTGAACGCCGGCCCTGCTCAACTGGTCTGCCAGGTACCTTATCCAGGGCACGATATCCTCTTTATGTGGAGGCACTGCCGCTATATTCAACAGCCCTCCCAGGACCGGCCCCTTCTCAAACAGCGTGACCTTATGTCCACGCAGAGCGGCCACGCGGGCGGCAATCATCCCGGCCGGCCCTCCACCGACCACGACCACCGTTTTAATCGTCTTCGCCGGAGTGATGGCATACTCCTTCTCATGGCCATTGACCGGGTTGATGGTGCAGACCACGCGAAAGTTGGACTGATCGAAGATGCCCGCACGCCGGTCTATACATTCCAGACAGCCGATGCAGGGATTGATCTCATCCTCGCGGCCTTCGGCGGTCTTGCTGGCCAGTTCGGGGTCGGCCAGATTTCTCCTGCCGATGGCCACGAAGTCGGCCTTGCCCTCGGCCAGTGCCTTCTCTCCGATCGCCGGGTCCAGCCGGCCCACGGCGATGACCGGCACAGATACAACCTTTTTGATCTCGGCTGCCAGAGGCACAAGCACGCCGGCCGTATCGGCGATCGGCGCCTTCGTAATGAACGATCCCGCCCCGTAGCCGGAGACATGTATGGCCTGTGCACCCGCCTTTACCGCCAGCCTGGCGAACACCCTGGTATCGTCCAGAGTCTGCCCGTTATCCACGCCCCATTCCTGTCCATTCAGCCGTATCCAGAGCGGGAAGTCGGCTCCCACCGCTTTGCGCACAGCCTTCAATATCTCAACCATAAACCTGGCGCGGTTCTCCACGCTGCCGCCGTATTTATCCGTTCTCCGGTTGGTAGCCGGTGAGAGGAAGGACGCCACCAGATACTGGTGTGCACCATGTATCTCCACGCCATCCAGCCCGGCCTTTTTGGCCCTGACCGATGCTCCGGCAAACCATCCCACGATATCCCTGATCTCGCCTTCGCTCAGCTCATGGGGAGGGTTATCCGGCGCACCCATCACACGCGCGGGCACGATAACAGCAGAAGGCCCCACCTGCACAAACCGGCCGTCCCGGTTTTCCATGGTGGAATGCTGAAGCTGTATGGCGATTTTAGCGCCATGCCTGTGGACGGCCTCCGCCAGCCTTTTCCAGCCAGGGATGAAGCGGTCATCACCCAGTGAGAGCTGGTGAGGTCCGGTGCATTGCATGCCCGGTGCCGTGATCTCAACGATGATCAGCCCCATCCCACCCCTGGCCCGAGCCTCGTAATAATCCATGGTCATATCGCTGACCGAGCCATCCTCCTCGGCGAACATGGTCGCCATGGGCGGCAGCACTAGGCGGTTGCGTATTTTCAGCTTGCCGATGGAACCCGGTTCAAAGAGGTGACTGTATTTTTCTCTGCTCATAGTGGCCAACCTTCACATATAAAATTGCTGTCACGACTGAGCGTGACAGCGGCTATGTTAAATGGTGTGGCAGGAGGTGTCAAGGAAAACTGAAGATGGATGAACTCAAAGAATGAAGGAAAATCAGCACATATGTTTGCATTATTAAGACTGCTGAATATACATATGCATAGATATTGCTGAAATCAACAGCAGGATCAAGATTGTTAAAAGAGCTTTCATCTGGCAGTTGTAATATTATCTTAGTCCGGTCAGGTTGCACAATCTAACGAAATGTGCAGAAGTATTAATTCTATGAACCCGCCCAATCTCTTCCAAGTAACTCGGCCTGCTCCAGTATGGTCAAGGTGGCCTTTTGCTGCTTATCTGGTGGGTAACCATATTTGCGAAGCAATCTTTTGACCATCGTGCGGAGCTTAGCGCGGGCGCTTTCTCTCACGGTCCAATCTATCGTAGCATTCTGCCGAACCGTTTCTACCAGCTCGCGAGCGAGGTTTTTCAGCACCTCGTCCCCTAAAATTTTAACGGCACTATCGTTTACCTCTAATGCGTCATAGAAAGCTTCTTCCTCTTCACTTAAGCCTAATTGAGCGCCGCGATCTCTGGCTGTTCGCATTTCTTTAGCAAGTTCGATGAGCTCTAAAATCACCTGAGTAGCCTCGATGGTGCGGTTCTGGTAACGCAGGATGGTTTTTTCAAGCATTTCCGCAAATGAGCGCGACTGAATAAGATTCTTTTTCGATGTCGACTTTATTTCATCATTGAGAAGCTTGTTGAGCAACTCGAGTGCCAGGTTACGGTGGGGCATTTTCTGGACCTCGGACAGAAACTCGTCGGACAGGATAGATATGTCCGGTTTTTTTAATCCGGCGGCACCGAAAATATCGATAACCTCATCAGATGCAATGGCTTTAGAGACAATTTGCCGGATAGCAGTATCGAGTTCTTCCTGGCTCTTACCCGGTACGCGGGTGTTTTTGGCAATGGCCGAGCGTACC
>DFZI01000023.1:4206-5928 GCA_002383665.1 Dehalococcoidia bacterium UBA4060 | reverse complement strand
TATTTTTCCAGCATAACGGCAACGGCTTCTTCCTGGGGAATGCCGGTTTCATCACGTGAGCCTTCGGTATAATCGGCCAGGGCTTTTTTGAGCTCATCGGCTATCCCCAGGTAGTCCACCACCAGCCCGCCCGGTTTATCCTTAAAAACACGATTAATCCGGGCGATAGCCTGCATCAGCCCGTGACCGCGCATCGGTTTATCAATATACATCGTATGTAGACAGGGGGCATCAAAACCGGTTAACCACATATCGCGGACGATTACCAGCTTGAGCGGATCACCGGCGTCTTTCATGCGCCGTTTTATATTTTCACGTCGATCTTTGTTACGAATATGAGGTTGAAAGTTCGGCGGATCGCTGGCCGAGCCGGTCATGACTACCTTGATAAAACCTTTATCATCATCATCGCTGTGCCATTCAGGGCGAAGTTTGCTAATGGCATCGTACAGATCAACACAGATACGGCGGCTCATGCAGACAATCATTCCTTTGCCTTCCATAACCTGGAGCCGCTGTTCAAAATGGCTGATGATATCTTTGGCTATCAGGCCGATGCGTTTCTCCGTACCGACCATGGCTTCAAGCCGGGCCCATTTGCTCTTGAGCCGCTGTCTTACCGATTCTTCTTCGTCTTCCGTAACTTCTTCAAATTCAGGGTCGATGTTTGGTTTTTCCTCTTCTTTGAGCTCCAGCTTCGCCAGCCGACTTTCATAATAGATACGAACGGTGGCGCCATCGGTAACCGCCTGCTGGATATCGTAGATGCTGATGTAATTGCCGAANNCGAATGTTCCGGGCCAGGCCATCGATAAAGTCGTATTGACTCCGGTGGGCTTCATCGGCAATTACCACTATGTTACGGCGGTCGGAGAGTTGAGGGAATCTCTCGCCGTTCTCGGGACTGAACTTCTGGATGGTAGTAAAAATGATACCTCCAGAAGCCACCTTCAGAAGCTCTTTCAAATGCTCCCTGGTTTCCGCCTGCACCGGCTTTTGCCGCAGTAAATCCTGGGCGACAGCGAAATTATCAAAAAGCTGGTTATCAAGGTCGTTGCGGTCGGTGAGCAAAACCAGAGTGGGATTCTCCATCGCCGGCTGGAGTATTATCTTCCCGGCATAGAAAACCATGGTAAGACTTTTACCAGCCCCCTGTGTGTGCCAGACCACGCCGACTCTTTTATCTCCGGAAGGGGCTGTGGCCTTCAGGGTTGCTTCAACAGAGGCGTTGACGGCATGATACTGATGGTAGGCGGCTACTTTCTTAATAACTTTGGTTTCATTCACTTCAAACAGGATGAAATGGCGGACGATATCCAGGAACCGCTGCCGGTCGAACATGCCCTTGATGAGCACTTCCAGCTCCGGTGTGCCGTCGGGCGCTGTGTTCTTGCCATCTATAGTCCGCCAGGGTAAAAACCATTCCCAGCCGGAAGAGACTGTGCCTGCTCTTGCCTCGGTGCCATCACTGATGACCAGAAGTTCATTATACTGGAATAAGGACGGTATATCTACTTTATAGGTTTCTAATTGGTAGAAGGCGCCTTTGAGGGTAGCGTTTTCGTCGGCGGGGTTTTTGAGCTCCATTACAGCCAACGGTAAACCATTCACGAAGACCACGATATCCGGCCGCCGGGTGCGTTGCCCTTCGACTACCGTGAACTGGTTGACCACCAGCCAGTCATTATTTTTAGGGTTGTCAAAATCAACCAGCCAGACCTT
>DFZI01000023.1:0-4151 GCA_002383665.1 Dehalococcoidia bacterium UBA4060 | reverse complement strand
CCGTCCGCAGACGGTCGGCGAGTATCACATCAGCGTAGCTTGCCCTTTCTGGCTTTATGCCGTCGCAGGCAATATCCGGACCAGGTAGGTACTGATAGTCCAGACCCTTGAACCAGTCAATGGCGGCTTCTTCTACTACGGATTCAAGAAATAAAGTGGTCATTTAGACTTCTTCACCTGTGCCTTGTCTTCCTCATGCTTAGGTTTATACTGATAGTAAACTCACACAAAAGCTTGCGACAAATCAATATTGACAAAAGTCAAATAAATGTATTACCATAACAATAGCTCATCTACCAAGAGTAGAAGGAGTAACGGTGTCGTCTCATTGAGGCGGCATCAGTCTTTTCTGGTATTCTTCATACTCCTTTAACAGCCTATCTCTTGTATGTTTGTAAGTTACCAAGTACGTTGTCCACAATAACACGTATCTCCTCCTGTCAGCTAAGACTACTACATAATCCTCTTTGTAGAACCACAACACTATGCGTTTTTCCTGTCCACGCTTGTTGGGCCAGCATCTGATGAATTCGGTAGCCGAATGTTCGATGACTGGCCGTGGCCAACGAATGCGCTCACATCGCCTAATATCCGGTATCCTCTCATCTTCTTCCTCGCCTTCAGAAGTAATATGCCAGAAGGTGTATTCCTTGTTCTGATAAAGGGGATATCTTTTCAACCGCACAGCTCTATCTACGAACTCAGGTCTTGAATCAATAAAATCCTCCTTGAAATACTTGTATACCACCTCAATATATTTGCCCCAATCGCCTTCGTACTGTTCGAATAACACCAGAGCCGGCAACCAATCACAAGCATTTGTCACGCCTGTCTCTCCGATGACTGCCATACAAAGAGGTTTACCTTATCCTCACGAAGCAGGTTGGTTTTGGTGAGGCTGTAACCCGACATTTTCCGCATTTTATCTAAAAGTGCGACCTTGGCAAAATTGCTACCTAGTCCTCGGTTAACATATGATATAATGCCTATTAGCAGGTCAGCCAGTTGTAAAGGCTCTACTTCGTGCGACCGCACGGTTTGGACATGCTCTATGATCCGCCTCTCAAAGTCATACATGTTATTGCAGAGCACCTCATGCAATTTGGCTATTTTGACAGCGCTACGAGTATCTTTGATGTCCACGTAAATGCGATAACAAGACCCGGGGTCTAATATGGCTTTCAACATATCAAAATACATCTTGTAATACCAGGTGTCATGGTCCTGATCGTAAAGCTCGTGCTGTAATTTGGTTTTATCCGGAACTATTAGAGCCCGGAAATGGAGGTCATTGTTGTGAAAGAAGTAGTCTAATAAATCCAGATAAAAAGCCTGTTTGGCGGGTGATACCTTGGTCCATTTGATTTCAAATGATGGTGAAAGATGGTGAGCCTTCTTGATATCTCGTATATTTACGGAGATTTCACGAGCTTTTTCCATTGGACACCACACCGCACCCAGAACCATAACAGGTTGTTGATCATGCTCCAGATGGCAGCTTTCATCACAATAAACGTTGTATGTGGTCATAACGCTTTCTCCACAAACTTCTCCGCATCCTTTACTCGTATTTCACCGGATACGAGTTTGGGTAGCAGAGAGTCACGGATTGAAGCAAGGGTACGAGACTGAATATTATTTTGTATTATCTCTCCCATAATTGAACCTATTTTTTTATCCATTTGCCCTAGTGGTTCTTGGGGTGGAATGGCTACGTAGGCATTACTTAAGTGGTATCGTTGGATATGTCCCATGGTTGTAGCTTTACCGGCAGCTATAGCCTGAAATTCTGGTAAATAATATTTTATCCATTGATAGTAAAACCACTTGGGATACACTTTCGATGTAACCTTGAATAAGTGCTGATTTAATGCTCCTCTTCCGCCACACCAAATGCAGATTTCCAAACTTCCCGACCAGGAAAAAAGAATATCGCCATCTTCAACAATATATTCCCTATCTATAAAAATGCTGGCTTTTCCACTCGATTCTGTTACACCTCTTCTCAATTCTGCTATTTTAATTACAGGTAAAAAGGCTTCCCCCTCGGAAGGATATTTTTGTAAAGCAAGTCCATTTAAAAAATCAGCGATTTTATCAAGAGGTTTAGTTTCCCACCCCACCGGTATCTCCCCCAGTGGGGAGTCCTGCATGCCCTGGTCGCGGAAAGGTTCAAAGTCCACAAACCAGTTTTTGAAGAGGGCCTGCGCCATTTCTTCCAGTGTCTGGTTCATGCGGCGGTTCAGCTCTATTTTGTCATCCAGCGCCCCCAGGATGTGGGCGATGGCGCGCTGTTCGGGGAGGGGAGGGACCGACTTTTCGACTCGTTCTAAGAAGTCCCACTTAGCGCGCGGCATCTTTGTACCCTCAGATGCCTGAGTAGCCATATCGACAAATTCTTGAGATGCCATCCAATAGTAAAGATAACCCTGGTCTATGGAAGGTTTCGCACGCACAACCCAGATATCGGTAGAACACACACCTGAGAAACTAGGTCGAACGACTTTTCTAAAGTATGGGCGCAATTTACCAAAAAGGATATCTCCTGATTCGAAACGAGACTTCACGCTTACAACATCAGAACTCTTGCCTATCTCCATAAGGCGCAGTGTGCCTTCTTCAATGTGTTCAAGCCCAATATAAGGCTCTCCCTCAAACTCTTCAGGTAAGACGGTATTGCGGATTAACTCGGCGCAGTCACCAAATCTCTTGATTTGCCAATTAAATGTCATATCCTATTTCCTGCAAGTTGTCCCGTATCGCCGCCTCCAACTTTGCTGACTCCTGGAACTGCTCTTCAAGTTGAGCCGTCAGGCGCGCCATCTTCTCCTCAAATGGCTCGCCTTCATCCTCTACCTCCTCTGCGCCCACGTAGCGGCCGGGCGTCAACACGTAGCCGTGGGCGGCTATCTCCTCGGTGGCAGCGGATTTGCAGAACCCGGGAATATCCTTATACTCGCCGGCTCCTGCCTCACCGCGCCAGGCGTGATATGTCCCGGCGATGCGGGCGATTTCCTCATCGCTCAGCTCACGGTGTATCCGGTCCACCAGGCGCCCCATCTTCCGGGCATCAATAAACAGCGTCTGCCGGCGGCGGTCGCGGAACTTACCGTTGCGTTTGTCCCGCGCCAGGAACCAGAGACAGGCCGGTATCTGTGAGCCGTAGAACAGCTGCGAAGACAGGGCAATCATGCAGTCCACCAGGTCGGCTTCAATAATGTTCTTGCGGATTTCACCCTCGCCGGATTGATTGGAGGACATGGAGCCGTTAGCCAGCACAAAGCCAGCGATTCCCCTGGGCGAAAGGTGATGAATTATATGCTGTACCCAGGCGAAGTTGGCATTACCCACCGGCGGGACACCGTACTTCCAGCGGACATCATCACGCAGGCGCTCACCGCCCCAATCGCTCATATTAAACGGCGGATTGGCCAGGATATAATCTGCCTTGAGGCCTTGCTGGAGGTCGTTGTGGAAACTATCGGCCGGCTGATGTCCCAGATTCGCTTCAATGCCGCGTATCGCCAGATTCATCTTCGCCAGGCGCCAGGTGGTGGGATTGGACTCCTGACCGTAAACCGCAATATCACCGATGTGTCCCCCGTGCTGTTCGATGAACTCCTCGCTCTGGACAAACATTCCCGCCGAACCACAGCAGGGGTCATAAACCCGCCCTTTGAAGGGCTCTATCATTTCCACCAGCAACCGCACGATACAACGCGGAGTATAGAATTCTCCGCCCTTTTTCCCTTCGGCGCTGGCAAATTTACTCAGGAAATATTCGTATACCCGCCCGAGAATATCTTTCGAACGGCTTTCTTTATCACCCAGACCAATAGTGCCGATGAGGTCAACCAGCTCGCCCAGCCTCTGTTTGTCCAGAGTAGGGCGGGCATAGTTTTTAGACAGGACACCTTTTAAGGAATTGTTTTCCCGCTCGATAGCATCCATAGCATCATCAATGCGTTTCCCGATGATGGGCTGCCTGGCGTTGGCCTGAAGGTGAGGCCACCGTGCCTCTTTAGGCACCCAGAAGATATTCTCCGCCCGGTACTCATCGCGGTCCTCAAGGACTTCATACCGCGCTCTGGGTTCTTTCATGAAATAATCACTGGCGGGATCGGCCGTAAAGAGCCCCAATTGCTGGTATC
>DFZI01000025.1:405-6083 GCA_002383665.1 Dehalococcoidia bacterium UBA4060 | reverse complement strand
GAGTCTGTTGCTCAAACCTGTTAGCGATAACCTCAATCGGCGGTCTCCATCTAGCACCGTAAAGATAACCTGATTAATTTTGCGGCGATTTCTGCATCATAGGCTTTAATGACGTGTTTCTTGTGTCTATCATCCTGCACCTGCTGGTAATATCGATGTATATAGTGCATGAGGGGGTAAATTCGGGGTATGGTTATTACGGAACAGCTTGAGCAAGTTATGTGTTGCGCAAATCAGTCGCCATTCACTTTGTGCTGCCTTAAGGCCACGCCGCATAAATGTGTCACAATCACGCACAGCTTTGATCTGACCAAATACCGGCTCAACCATCTGGCTACGCAATTTATACAAAGCGCTCGTAATCATTTTGTTTACAATAATCTATCGCGGTTTGTAGATCTGCAACCTCCAGCTTTCCCCGGCTTTCATCTATGAGAAATATATGCTTGAATCCGAGCTCTACCAGCTTATCCCAATATTCGGCCATGTCAGTATTACTTTGCTGAAGAAGAGGCGGATTAAATTCGATAAAGAGCTTCAAGTTATCAGATAATCTGCACGTTTTCGTCATGCCGGAGAGAACCGCCAGCTCTCCACCCTCCACATCAATTTTAATAATATCAACAGGGTATGTCTCTCCATGTAGAAATTCATCGATACTCACCATATTCACTGCAATACTTTCTGTATAATCACTTCCCTGTCCATATAGCGTATTCCCACCGGAACCTGACCCGTTCAAATACAATTTCGCTTGCCCTGTCCTGTCGGAGACAGCTTTTTGAATTGCCGTGACATTTTTAAAATCATTAAGCTTAATGTTTGCTACCAACAAGTTGTAATTTTCAGCGGCTGGCTCAAAGGCCAGGACCCTGCCACTATCGCCAGCCAGGCCTGCCATGAGCAAGGTAAAATAGCCAACGTGAGCACCAATATCGATACAATTCATACCTTTTGTGGCAAGTTGTTTGAATAAATTCGTTGTATAAGGCTCCCAAACCCTATTTATTATGATTGCGCATGAAAAGCCATCAATCTTATTATTCCTTTTAATAGGAAGAAGCATCTTATAGCCATTGACAATTATCTCGTATTCATGCCCCGGTGCCGATATTTGCAAAAATTTGTCGGCAATACCTCCCAGAGGTCTGAGCAATTTGCTAAACTTTTTGCCGCTGAAAAACTTGATAGTGTTTAGAAAAATCCTGGATGATAGTTTTTTTATCGATTCCATAATCTATTTTTTGCTACAGCGTATACTCAAAGATCTTGATCAGCGAGTTTGAGCCGTTTTCCGGTGTAGTCTTGTCCTTTGAGCCGTAGACCAGCTTGAAGTTCTTCAAGGCCTCCAGAGGCACGGGGCTGTGGTAGGGGTCAGCACCAACGATCTCATAATTTTTACCCCTGTTATCCTCAACAAATTTGACAGCCTCCTCGTAGCTGGCAAACTTGTTATCGTTAATCAGCTCTTTAAATTCCTGTCCATCTGCCATCTGCACCAGCCTGTACTCAATCACATCGACCGTGGCAGGAACCACCTCTTTGCCTTCGAAGTTGTACAGCCGGATGGCCATGCTGCGGTAGTATTCAGGATGAAACAGGATGGAGGGCACGTACTTGTCTCCCTGCTTCTGTATATATATATCGTAGTATTTCTGATAGGTCTCGCCGTTCCAGGTGGGCAGGGCGTGGAACTTCCCCTCGTAGGACGCCAGCTCAGAGTCCACTATGACATAGCGGATATACATGTCCCCGGTCAGGTCAGCCGCAGCGGTCTCATCCTGCGCCAGGAAGAATTTATACTCGCCACGCGTGGCCGAGGTGCCCGGGTTGGAGAAAGGTATGCGCCGGCCTATGCGTGTGATCCAGTACCCGTAATCCCACCAGGCCAGCACACCATAGGCATCGCGGGGATAAATATATCCACCCGGTTCCCCAGGCGTTTTAAATTGTCCATAATAAGCATCAGCATCCCCCAGCGGCTCGGGCGTGTTCTCCCTCAGCCAGTCCATGCTCTCACACCAGGCATTGGAAGGAGCAAAAAGCGGCTGTGTCGCCACATTGATCGATGGCTTTTCCCCTCCAGGCCAGGGACCCAGGTTCGGATAGACCATCACAAACAGGATGATGGGCAGGGTAACAGACATCCAGACCACTCGCCCCCTGCCTTTTTTGGCCTGCGCCGCCGCCTTTTTGCGGGAAGCCCTGGTACGCTGTGTGGACGGTTTTACCTCCGGGACCGGCTCCGTCATTTTGCCGAAGCCAGCCAGCTCGAGCAGCCACCAGGCGAAGATGCCGGCCAGCAGTGCGATATTAACAGAAAAATAGTAAGCGGACCTCCGCATGGCAAGCGCCGCAAAAAATATAATTATGCTCCACACGAGCAGCATGACCTTCGGCTGCTCCTGCTTCTTACATACCTGCCAGATCAGCAACACCACGCCTGCCAGACCCAACACCAAGCCGGAGGTGTAGTTCCCCAGGATGATGCCCAACGTAAATATACCTCTGTTCAGCAGCAGCGGCTGCATCTCCATGATGGTGGTCTCGGGCTTCCAGGCAAAGACCACCATCAACTGGTTGAACAGGGTAAGGAAGAGACCGGGCGTGAGCAAATACATGAGCAACGCCGCCAGCAGGACAAATCCGCCTGCGCCGGCTATGAACAGCGGCCTTGAAAGGTTTTTCTTGCTCATAAATAGGGAGATGACAATGAATACGGCGGCCAGGACCAGGCCGCCCAACACAGAGACCAGCGAGAAGACGCTGCTTGATTTCGGCAGGTATACGATCAGGCTGATTAGCAGCACAACTGCGCCCACGGCGGCCGTCACCACGGGGCTGCGGCCCGCCAGGTGATCCAGCGTGATCTGGACGGCCATGTAAACGAAGATGATCAATATGAACAGGGGCGCACCCATCCAAGTAAGCACATATATTCCCAGCACCAGGCCACCCAGCGCTGCTGTGATGCCTGGCTTGATAAGGCACTTCCAGCCTTTGTCACGAATGTACGCCACGTCCATGCCTTCCGCCTGCTTCAACGCCAGCATATACAGGAGCATGGCCAGTGAGGACCACATGACCTCGGCAATATGGTGGTCCGTATACCCCAGCAGCGACCGGTTCAAAAACTCGCCCGGCATAATCGCCAGCATAAGCGCTGCCAGCAGTCCCACCCATTTGTTGACGAGCGCCCTGCCCAAGAAAAACACTACGACGATCGTGGCGGCCGCCATCAGCGGAGGTATGTAGACGGCGATGACGTCGACCATGTGCTGGTCAGGAGCCCCCAGGCCACACAGCCAGACAACGGCAGCCATGGTATAGGCAAAAAAGTCGGGCTGCAGGCCTGTGATCCTGCCCTCGGGGAAAACAAAGTAAGGATCAAACTCCGTCAGGGTGGGGAAGTGATTGATGATGTTATCCACCAGCCGCATGTAGTAATATGTATCTACACCGGTCAGCTTGATCCAGTCGTTCACAAAGACCTGGTTAAAGGGGAGGGCAATCCTCAGCCAGAGAGCAACCGCGATGATGCAGAGGAGGAGAAATAATACTACAGCCCACGAGGGTATCTTTTTCAGTATCATGCAGGACTATACCTTGCCGTAGATTATAGCCTTGCTTTTCCGCTATGGCAAGGCTTGTCGCACAATCTCAGCATTGACATCGACTGGCTACGATGAGCGGAGGAAGTGTATAATTTATGAGTATTCGTTATTAGCTTTTGAATGAGTTTAAGCGAGATGTCAGGAACAAATTTGACTTTTGAATTTAAACAAGATTAAACAGCCTCAATTATGCAGAGGAGATTAAAGATATGCCAACACTAAAGGAATTAATCGAACAGTTACCACCTGAACTTGAAGAGGAGGCTCGGGACTTTCTGGAATTCTTACTGGAAAGAAAAGTTGGGAAGAAAGGGAGAAAACTTCGTCAGGATTGGGCNNGGAATGGCGCGGTGACTGACTTATGTATCTGGTAGATACTAATGTATGGCTTGAGCGATTGCTGGGACAGAAAAGGTCTGAAGAGGTTGGTTATTTCCTCGCTCACACATCTTCTGAGCGCCTCTTTATTACCGATTTTGCCTTCCATTCTATCGGAGTGGTCCTCAACAAGCTGAATAAGGACGAGGTGTTATTACAATTCGTTCATGATGCATTTCGACAGGGCGCCGTTTCTCTGCTACATCTTAAGCCAGAAGATATGAAAAGGATGATAAAAGTAATGTCAAAGTTCAGCCTGGACTTTGATGATGCCTATCAATATGTAACCGCCGAGAAATACCGACTTACTATCGTTAGCTTTGATAGCGACTTTGATCGTACAGAGAAAGGTCGCAAAACACCGGCTCAGCTTGAGGTCTGAGATAAATGCACCGTAATAATGATTTGTCACTACGTCTTAAATATAAAACCGGCACTGATGTGACCCGAGGGAATATAGATTCTCCTGGCACGAAGATAAACATTGACATCGACCGGCCAACCATCTATCCTATTACGCAATTGAATATTTGAGGCAAGGCGTACCCGGGACGGCCCGGGTCTAAAAGGAAAGCAAGCCGGCGTAATTCCGGCACAGTCCCGCCTGCTGTTACAGTCAGAACGCCACCTTGCACAAAGCTACCTCCGCGGAGTAAGGGGGTGGGGTTTTATTTTCATGTGAATCCCCCTGCTCGAAGGAGCAGGGTTTTTTATTTTTAAATGGAGATTTTTATCATGAAACGCTATGCTGTCATAGCCTGCTTGCTGATGTTATGGCTATCGGCGGCCTGCCAGCCTCATCCATCCTGAACTTTTCGGCCATTAAGTAAGGAATAATCATGGAAAGCACCGCAGAGGATTTAGCAGCAGCCTACGCCAGACGCCTGCGCACGGGCTGGACTGCACTGGCCGGTGCCGGCCTTTTCCTGCTGATAACCATGGCGCTGGCCTGCATGGCCGGCAGCGCCGCCATCCCCTTCCCGGACATCTTCCATATATTGCTCGATCGCCTGCTGACAGGTGCAGCCTCAACGGCCTATCCTGCGGGGCTGAGCACGATCATGTTGGATGTCCGCCTGCCGCGCATTTTAATGGCAGGGCTGGTAGGCGCCGCCCTGTCCATCTCCGGCGCCGCCTACCAGGGACTGTTCCGCAACCCGCTGGCAGACCCGTTCCTGATCGGTGTATCCTCAGGCGCGGGGCTTGGGGCGGTGATTGCCATGACCATCCAATGGCCATACAGCACACTTGGATTAATGGCAATTCCTCTCTCAGCCTTCCTTGGAGCACTGGCGGCGGTACTCCTGGTGACACGCCTGGCAAGGGTGGGAAATGCAGTACCAACGACAAACCTCATCCTGGCCGGTGTGGCAGTCAGTTCATTTACGTCAGCAATCACCTCCCTGTTAATGATCAACTCGAGCGGCGAATTACGCCGTGCCATGGTGTGGCTGCTAGGTGGATCTGCCATGAGCGGGTGGAACCCGGTGATCGGNNAGCCGACTGGTGGCGGGTATCCGTGATGACGCCCTACATCCTGGCAGGGGCGACCGTGCTTTTGCTGATGGCACGCCCACTCAACGTCATGCAGCTCGATGAGGAGCAGGCACGCCAGCTCGGCATCAATGTCGAAGGCATCAAGCTCATCGTGCTGGCAGCTGCCACGCTCTGCACCGCCGCAGCCGT
>DFZI01000025.1:0-363 GCA_002383665.1 Dehalococcoidia bacterium UBA4060 | reverse complement strand
GTCCTCACCCCCACCGAGGTGCCCATCGGCGTGATAACCGCCTTCATCGGCGCTCCCTTCTTCCTTTACCTGCTCAGACAAAAGAAAAGGGCGGTGTTTTAATGTCCTTCATCTCACTGGAAAATGCGGGCTATAAATACGGTAAGCACCAGGCATTGAGCGCCATCACGCTGGAGGCGAGACCGCAGGAGNNCCCATCCACGGGCAGGGTCTGCCTGGATGGGACAGATATTATGTCATGTAAACGGGATGAGATTGCGAGGAGGATATCGCTGGTGCCGCAGAGCGCGTCGCTGCCCGAGCTTTTCACCGCGCTCGACATCGTTTTGATGGGACGCACACCGCACCTGGGACTGCTGCGCT
>DFZI01000005.1 GCA_002383665.1 Dehalococcoidia bacterium UBA4060 | reverse complement strand
TAAACCGTGCGATATCCTCTTTTTCTTCCAGATTCATGCCAGCCATAGGCTCATCCAACAACAGAACCTTGGGTTCCAGGGCTAAAGCTCTGCCCAACTCTACCCTCTTCCGCAGTCCATAAGGCAACGATCCCACAACACTTTTACGGATGTGTTCGATCTCCAGGAAATCTATGATATCCTCCACGGTCTTACGATGCTGGATCTCCTCCCTGTGAGCGGGCCCAAAATAAAGAAAGGTACTGAAAATATTCTGCTTCATCAACACATGCCGGGCCGCCATGAGATTATCAAGTGTACTGAGCCCCGAGTAAAGCTCAATATTCTGAAATGTGCGCGCTATACCCAATTTAGCGATCTTATCTGACCTGGTGCCACTGATATTCTTGCCATTAAAAAGAATACTTCCTTTCTGAGGCTTGTAAAAGCCATTTATGCAGTTCAGCAGGCAGGTTTTGCCCGCACCATTGGGCCCGATAATAGCCAGTATTTCGTTTTTCTGGATCCCAACATTAATATCTGTCAGTGCCTTTACACCTCCAAAAGCAAGTGACACGCTTGACAGACTCAGTATTGCCTCTTTTTCACTCATTATAAATCGCCTTTAAGGGGAAGGCAGCTTTTAATATTAACATCTAAGCCGGCTTATTGAAAGTTGCTGAAACGGCGGGTCTTGCGGGTTTCAAATCCCCGCTGTTTCTGATCGATCCTGCGTTCTTCGTCTGTGGTTCGATAACCATCAATAAATTCCTGTCGAAATTTATCATATGTATCTGCTTCGATCGCCTTATGGATATCCTGCACTAATTTACTCATAAAATAAAGATTATGTATAGTGCCCAGGCGATAGGCCAGCAACTCCTCGCATTTAAACAGGTGATGCAAATAAGCTGCAGTAAAATTGGTGCAGGTATAGCAGCGGCAACCCTCTTCAACCGGTGATAGGTTATCTTTATAGAATGACCTCTTAAGGTTTTTCCTGCCTTCTCTGGTGAAGAGGGCACCGTTGCGTGCCACACGCGTAGGCAATGCACAATCGAAGATATCTATCCCCCTGGCAATTCCTTCCACGATATCTTCAGGTGATCCAACCCCCATAAGATAACGGGGCTTATCTACCGGCATATACTGGACTGTGAAATCTACTGCCGACCACATGGCCTCCTTTGATTCACCCAAGCTGAGTCCACCGATGGCATAACCGGGGAAATCCAGAGCAGTTATCTGTTCGGCAGATCTTTTTCGAAGCTCAGGATAAATTCCACCTTGAATAATGCCGAATAGCATTTGCCCGGTCTCCTGTTTTGCTTTCAGGCACCTCTCGGCCCATCTTGACGTACAATCCACGGAATTGACAAGATATTCTTTTTTCGCCGTACTTTCAGGACATACGTCCAGCGCCATAATAATATCGGCACCAAGTACTTCCTGCATACTGATGGACATTTCGGGAGTGATATAGTATTCACTGCCGTCTATATGTGACCTGAAATGGACGCCATCTTCCGTAACATCCCGTAAGGATGACAGGCTAAAGACTTGGTATCCCCCACTGTCTGTCAGGATAGGACGTTCCCAGTTCATAAACTTATGTAAACCACCTGCTTTCTCGATTACCGCGATCCCCGGTCGCAGATAAAGATGAAAGGCGTTACTGAGGATGATCTTTATATCCATCGCATAGAGATCATCGGGTGTCAGGCTGCGCACAGTAGCCTGTGTGCCTACCGGGAGAAAGACCGGTGTTGGGACGGTGCCATGTAGAAGTTCCAATTTACCCAGCCGAGCCAGAGTAGTCTGGCAGTTCATTGATATCTTAAAAGATCCTTCTGCCATAACTATAATTCAGACTAACGCATCCTGTGCTGCCAGTATCTGACATATTGACCCATGGCTGTAACGGCTTCAATAATGGTATCAAACACAGGCACTCCCTCTTTAATCATCCTTGACCTCTGCTCAGCCAGCGTCTTCCAGCGGATGTTTTGCATCCCATCAGATCCGGGCTTGCCACCGCTTAAAACACCTATAACCGGTTTTTTACCGCGTTTAAAGACGTCGATTGTTAAATCAACACCCCCTTTTACAAGATATATCCAGAGGTCATCGTCCATCGGATTATCTTCGGATGATTGTATGATGATGAAATCATAGCCTGGACTTTCCTCAAATATTTTGGGCAACTCAGTGAATATGAGTCCGAAGTCACTGAATATGGAGGTATCAACCGGATTACCCATCCAGTCCCATAAATCAGATCCCATTTCTTTCAGTTTTGCCCTAATTGCATCTGTTAACGGTGGCACCTCAAGCCCAGCCGCCTCTGCAAGATCGGCAGCTATAACAGCCTTCCCCCCACCCCCACCCATGATCGCTGCTTTGTTACTATATATAGGAGGCAGACTGCAAAAAAGTTGCAGCAGATTGATTATTTCTTCAAGATTTGTTACTTCAACGACTCCCGTCTGACGAAAAACGGTCTGCCAGATATTATGCGCTCCTGCTATAGCAGCAGTATGAGATGCCGTCGCCCTCGCACCCGATCGTCCCTTTCCACCTTTGATGGCAACGACAGGCTTTTTAGCAGTCGCCCTTTTTAATGTGTTTAGGAAACGTTCCCCATTGTGCACACCTTCAAAATAAGCAGCGATAATATCAGTCTCGTCATCATCAATAAAGTATTCAAGGATATCACATTCATCCAGACCAAGCGCGTTGCCGAAACTAACAGCCTTGCTGAAACGCAGCCCCTGCAAGGAAGCCTGTTGCATCAACAGGGTGGAGGCCCCACCACTCTGCGAGACCACCCCTATCTTTCCCGTTTCAAGCGGGAGATTATAAGCAAAAGAAATGCCCGATGCTGGGCAGTAAATTCCCATGCAGTTAGGGCCTATCAGTCTTATACCATACTGTCTGGCCCTGAGCATTATCTGTTTCTCCAGCTCTACTGCTGCCGGCCTTCCCGTCTCCCCCAGTCTGGCTGTCAGCAAATGAACAATTTTCACATTTTTGGCGGCGCATTCATCCAGCATCGGCAACACCTTGGCACTGGGCAAACAGCAGATAACAAATTCAATATCGCCTGGTACTGCTGTGAGGCTGTGATAACATTTCAAGCCAAGCAGGCTCTCTTTTTTGGGATTAATCGGGTAAATTTTGCCTGCATATTTGTAGTCAAGCAAGTGCTTGAGAAAATGATACCCGAAGGAAATAGGCTGATCAGAAGCGCCAGCTACGGCTACACTTTCGGGGAAAAATGCCGAGTCCAGGATCTGAGATTTAGGTATGATTAAAGAATCCATGAATCCACCGCCATAACAGTAAAGATTATCCCCAGGTAGGGAAAAGCAGAGAGTTTATATACAGCCCAGGCATTCTTTGAGATGGGATTGATCAGTAATTTGATGTTAGCTGCAATCATAGCCAGACTGAGAAGCGAAGACACTACTAAGTAAAGCCAGTGAAACATGCTGGAAAAAAAATAAATCAGCAGCGTAGCACTCGCCAGAGCCACTGACAATACGGCAAGAATCTTAATTACATTCCCATCATTCCAGCTTAGAGGAAAATAGTTAAGTCCGGCGCTTTCATAGTCCCGCCGGTTGGATATCATCAATGTCCATACATGCAATGGCGTCCAGAAAGCTATCAGGATAACAAAGAGCACTGGCAAAATATCTATTACAGGTTGTTTTAATATAGCGTACCAGCCGATTAGCACCGGGGCACTACCAGCCACGATCCCCAGGAAAGTGCAGGAAATGGTCTTGCGCCAGATGCTGGAGGCGATAATACCTGCCAAACCGATGAAGAAGCACACAGGCGACAGCATCCAGGCCAGCACCAACCCTATTAAAATGAGTGCAATGATAAGAGGTAAAATTTTCCAGGGAGGATCTATCCTTCTGGCAGCCAGTGGCCTGCTACAGGTCCTCTTCATTCTGGCATCAATATCACGATCGAGGTAATTGGTCAGGCCGTTGGCACCAGCGCTGCCACAAAGTATAGCGATAGCTGTGACAATGAAATCCTTCAAAGGAAAACCGCCTGTTGTAGTAGAAGCAGCAATAATTGATGAGCAGGCACCGATAAAAAGCAGCAGGCTCGTTTCTTTAGGTTTTAGTACGTCAATATAATCAGTTATGCCGGCTTGGTGCCCGATAACTATGCTCAAATTAAATCTTCCTTTCCAACATTTGCATACAACTCGAAACTATCTGGATATGATATAACGTTTTCTAAACCGTATCAAAACATATCCCGATAATATCTTTGGGCAGAACACCTATTTATACAGGTAGATTGGATATGGATTATCCAGTATATGCATGGCAGTTATGCTCGCCGCATCAAGAAAACCTGAGTTCATAGCTACGGGCAAGGCCCTATTACTCGTCCCCATGAACTTCTTAAGCAAATTTGATATTTCCGGCTCATAAAAATCCAACTCAGGCGATTGCACACCAGCCAGTTTGGCAGCAGCGTCTACAGCCACCTGCAGGTCACCGAGCTCATCAACAAGCCCCAGCTCTTTGGCATCAACGCCTGTAAAAAGTTGGCCATCCGCCAGTTCCAGAACTTTCTGTCTTTCCATGTTGCGACCCTTAACAATAACATCGATAAACTGCTCGTATATCTGGTCAGTAGTCTTCTGTATGAGAGCTTTTTCCTCTGCCGTAAGTTCACGCACTCCGGCATACATATCCTTATATTTGCCTGCTTTAAGCACCTCCATCCTTACTCCGACTTTATCAAACAGACCCTCAACATCAGGTATTAAGGTAATCACACCTATACTGCCGGTTAAAGTGGAAGGGAGAGCAACGATTCTGTCGGCACCGGCGGAAATATAGTAGCCGCCTGAAGTTACCATACTGCGCATGCTGATCACTATTGGTTTATGGGTCCTTTCCATCTGATAGACGATTTCCTGACATGCGGCTGGATCCCCACCCGGGCTATCTATCCTTATAACAATAGCTTTGACCATCGGGTCATCATCGGCCCTGCGCAGATATTCTCGAACATCATCGGGAGTAATGGCGGAACCGCTTAAAATTGACGCACTTTGCTGGCTCTGTATAGTGCCGCTGAGCGTGATGACAGCCACTTTATTCATTGGCACTGTGCAGGAAAATAAAGGAACAGTCATTATTAGGAGAACCAAGCTAATAAAAGATATGTTTCTTCTCATTTGACCTCTCTCCCAGTCTGACAGCCTGCACCAAGTGGTAGACTGACGACTGGTTGTTTCTTATACGTATTTATACCATTGATAATCTTTACAGGCTGGCTTGAAAGGGACTGTTTTTCTGCCCTGCCTCATCGAGATAGGATTGCAGAATAATGGTGGCAGCCGCAGCATCCATCCCGCTTTTAAGCTTACTGCCCTTTTTACCAGCTTCGCGCAGTTTCTGATTGGCCGATACAGATGAAAGCCTCTCATCCTGCATAACAAAATCAGCCACAATAGTCTGTGCTATTTTTTCCTTGAACTCCATCACTTTATGCGCCTGCCTGCCAATGTTGCCGTTGAGTGAATAGGGCATCCCAATGACTATTTGGTCAACCTGATGTTTTATAGCGAGTTTTACGATGTCGGAGATGGCCTGTTCATCACTGTTTCGCATGATAGTAGTAAGAGGCGAAGCCAGGGTCCTGGAAGGATCGGACAAGGATACACCGATCCTCCTATCGCCTACATCAAGTCCCATGCTTCTATGCATGGCCACTCCTCAGTAGCTCTGTAATAAATACGGGCACGGCTGCAAGCGCATCATTTATCTTATCGGCATTCCTGGCTCCTGCCTGTGCCATTTCCGGTTTCCCACCTCCACCACCACCCGCGATCTCCGCTATCTTTTTCACAAGTTTACCACTATGTATGCCTTTTTTTACCATATCCGGGGTGGTGGCTGCAATGAACACAGGCTTATCCTCATAAACCGAGGCTAATACGACGATACCGCTTTCGATTTTATCCTTAAGCATATCTGCCATCTCCATGAGAGCAGATGTAGGCATGGATTGTACATACGCTATCACAACGTTTACGCCTCCAATGGCTGTCAAATTGCTGCGTATTAGTTTATCCACTTCGTATCTGGATAACTCCCGCTGCAATGATGTAACCTGCCTTATTGCCTCGGACAGACTGCTTGACAGATTCGTCACCTTGCCCGGCAACTCGACAGGGTTGACTTTAAGCTCGGACGCAATCTGTTCAAGAATGGCAAGGTGTTCGTTGATAAAGGACTCCGCGCCACGACCGGTGACCGCTTCGATCCTGCGTAATCCGGTCCCGATGCTGGCCTCATTGATTATATGAAAATAACCTATTTCTCCGGTCGATCTGACATGTGTACCGCCGCATAACTCGGCGCTGACCCTGGGCGCCCCGATCTTAACCAGTCGCACTATATCGCCGTACTTTTCTTCAAAAATGGCAGTGGCTCCGTCGTGAATAGCCTCATCATAAGAACAGGTGGTGGTAACAACCGGGAGATCACGGCGGATAATTTCGTTAACACCGGCTTCGATTTCCTTCAATTGCTCTTTGCTGATCGGGGATAGCTGCACAAAATCGAAACGAAGCCGCTCAGGTGAGACCAGGGAGCCGCGCTGCGCCACATGGCTACCCAGTACCCTGCGCAAAACGGACTGTAAGATATGCGTTGCAGTGTGATTGCGGGCAATGTCGAGCCTGCGGCTTTCATCCACCATGGCATCAATCTCATCTCCGACAGCAATGCTCCCACTGTCCACCCGAACCAGTACCGCCAACGCTCCGCTGGCAAGGTAAAATGAGTTTAAAACAGTTAACGAGCCTTTGGATGACCTTATTCGGCCGGTATCGCCAATCTGCCCTCCCATCTCACCATAAAAGGGGGTGCGGTCCATTACCAGTATGACTTTTTGCCCTGTTTCCGCCTTATTAAGACTTACTGAGGCCTTTTCATCCATTATTTCAATGATATGTGATGTGGTACTGAGCATTTCGTAGCCAACGAAAGCCGTAGAATTGGCATCATGCTTACTGACAGACCCTACTATAGAAAGGCTACCGTTAAACTTATGGGCAGCTCTGGCCCGCTCACGTTGTTTTTCCATTTCTTGCTCGAATCCACTCCTATCAACTGACAGCCCGTGTTCATTGGCAATCTCAGAACTCAATTCAAAGGGGAACCCGTATGTGTCCCAGAATTTAAAGATCTCCTCGTTGAGGAGACAGTTCCTACCCTCCGTCCTGGCGTCAGCTATAGCCTTCTCACACATGTTGATGCCTGCATCCAGTGTATCGTAAAACTTCTCTTCTTCATTTTTAATTACTTCCAGGATTAGCCTGTTATTGGCTATCAACTCAGGATACACACTGCCCATCTTGTCAATGACTGCCTGAGCCATCTCTACCATAAAAGCCAGTTTGATGCCCAGCCTGCGGCCCATGAAACACGCCCGACGTAGCAGACGTCTGAGGACATATCCACGCCCTTCGTTGGAAGGCAAAACCCCATCCGCGATTAAAAATGAGACACCCCGGCTATGCTCAGCAACAATCCTTACATACCTGAGCATTTCATCATTATCAATCTTTGCTATAGCAGCTATTTTGCATACTTTATCCATCAACGGTACAAAAAGGTCAGTATCATAGACTGATGGCTTACCGATAGAGGCTGCCACAACACGCTCAAGTCCCATGCCGGTATCGATATTTGGTTTAGGCAGCGGTGTCCGTTTACCATCACGGTCCTGGTTATACTGCGTAAAAACAAGATTCCATATCTCAGAAAAGCGCCCGCAACTGCAAGATGGATCACAGCCGGGCTTGCCACAACCATATTCCTTACCAAAGTCGTAATGTATCTCACTGCAGGGACCACAAGGACCGCTATCTCCTGCAGGGCCCCAAAAGTTATCCTTTTCCCCTAACCTGACTATTCTTTCAGCGGGGACACCTATGCTTTTCCAAATCCGATGAGCCTCATCATCATCAAGAAAAATGGTGACCCACAACTTGTCAAACGGCAATTTCAATCTTTCCGTGACGAACTCCCAACCCCAGGCTATAGCTTCCTCCTTAAAATAATCACCGACGCTGAAATTACCCAGCATTTCAAAAAAAGTCAGATGTTTGTTATCGCCTACAGAATCAATATCTGTAGTGCGGAAACACTTCTGGCAGGATGCCAGACGTGGATTAGGCGGTGTGGCAATGCCGAGAAAGTATGGCTTTATCTGTACCATGCCAGCGGTGGTCAGAAGTAATGTAGGATCACCATGCGGTATAAGCGAGGAACTCGGCAATACTTTATGGTCCTTCTCTGTAAAGAAATCCAGAAAAAGATTCCTTATCTCATTACTATTCACTTGCAAACTCCTCGCAATATTCTATTAAAGCTGCCCTGTCCAATTCAACACTAATCCTAAAGATCGTATACAGCACGTCCTTAATTTTTAACAAGTCTGAAAACATATGTTACAATTTAAAAATCAGGACGACAAGTATGCCTGTTTACGAGTACTGGTGCCATAATTGTAAATCAAAGGTCGAGATTTATCTGACCAGGTTTGAAGAGACTGCTCCAGCGTGCCCAAAGTGCAAGAGCAACAGCTTGCAGCGCAAATTTTCCACATTCATGGTGAAGAAATCCTATAAAGAGGTATATGATAACATTCTTTCTGACGCGCAGTTAATGCGGGGCATGATGAATAACGACCCCAAG
This sequence comes from Dehalococcoidia bacterium UBA4060, assembly GCA_002383665.1. GTDB lineage: Bacteria > Chloroflexota > Dehalococcoidia > GIF9 > UBA5629 > UBA6808. The sequence continues at coordinate 1,055 of DFZI01000005.1, read as the reverse complement.
GCTCTGGCTGCCTGGAACAGTAAAATGAGCGGGGGTGAACCGGTGGAACCGGAATTCAAGGAATCGCTGGAGCGCATGGAACACGGCGAGATGCCGTCAAGGATGCCTCCTGCCGACCTCTGATGGTAATAATCAGGTAAAGTAGTAAAAAGATGCCTATTTATGAATACAGGTGCAATTCATGCAAGAAAAGGGTGAGTATTTTCAGGCGCATGATCAATATAGAACAACACCCTGCCTGCCCGGAATGTCAGAGCACCGATATGACGCGCATTTTTTCCGGCTTCGCCATGCACCGTTCTCTGCAATCCATCTACGAAGAAAATAGCGATCCCAGGTCACCGGATTATTACAATGACCCACGGAATATCGGACGAAGCCTGGAGAAACGCTTCCAGGATATGAATATGGAAATGCCACCCGAAATAAGACAGAACATCGATTCCGCCCGGGAAGGAGTCCTGCCGGAATCATTGAAGGACCTGGACAGTGGTTCATCAGCGGACACTGCGTATCATTGATGCCAACCTCAACCGAATCTGTGAAGGTCTGAGGGTCCTGGAAGATATCGCAAGATTTGTCATTGAAGATGAGGATTCCAGCAGACAATATAAAACCATACGGCATGAACTGCGGCACGCAGGCAATAAGCTCGGTATAGCTCTCGAAAGATCGCGTGATGCCGCTGGCGATATAGGGGCTGATTTCGACCTGACACACAACCACCGTGATTTTACGTCTATCATCAGAGCCAACTCCAAACGTGTGGAAGAAGGCCTACGCGTACTCGAAGAGCTATCCAAGCTGCCCGATCTATCAGGCCTTTTAGAAGATAAGACTCTGAAAAAGTATCGATATAAGGTTTACAGCCTGTCTAAAGCTCTTATATTGTCATTACCAGACGAAACTAACAATAGCTCAAATGATTGACATGTACGCTGGTAATAGTGACTGAATGCCTCATGGCAAGCATCTAAAAATTAAGTCTTTCAGGATGCAAAATTAAGCAAATGTGCCGGCTTGATTTAGCTGTTGCTGTCAAGCGAAAATGTCAC
>DFZI01000063.1 GCA_002383665.1 Dehalococcoidia bacterium UBA4060 | reverse complement strand
ACGAGGATGCCTGGGTCGTCATTTTGGGGGGGACGGCAGACAACGCATATGTCATAATAGGCATCATGGCAAAGCCCATCCCCAGCCCCCGAACGAATAATATCCAGATCAGCTGAATATCGGGGGTAGTAACGTCCACAGCATTCAGGGTGAGGGTGGAGAAGAACATGATGGCCAATCCCACAACAGAGGGAATCCTGGGGCCTATCCTGTCATAAAGGATTCCGCTGATAGGCAGGCTTATCATTGAGCCTAAAACGGAGGGGATCATCATCATCCCTGCATGCATGGCGGAGAGACCGCGCAGGTTTTGTAAGAACAGCGGGATGAGGAAGACTGCAGAAAATAAGCCGATGGTGGTGATGAAGTTCAAGCCGAATGATAAAGAGAAGCCCCCGATCTCAAAGAGACGGAGGTCAAGCATGGGGAGTTTCACTCTGAGCTCTATGATTACCCAGATCAACAGGCTTAGAGAGCCAGTGACCAGAAGACCTATGATGCGACCGTCGTCCCACCCCCAGGTGGGAGCGTAGGATAAGGCAAAGAGTATAGCGCTGAAGCCGATGGCCGACGAGGCAAAACCTGCAAAGTCAAACCCCGTGGGAGTTGCGGGTGTCTCCTCCAGCCATATGACGCCGAGATAAATTGCCAGGAGTATCATCGGGATATTGACATAGAAGCACAGACGCCAGCTCCAATAGTCGACCAGATAGCCTCCGAAGGTGGGGCCGATGGCCGGTCCGAGCATCATGGGGATGCCGAAGATGGCCATGGCTCTGCCGCGGTCTTGGGGGGGTACATTGTTAAACAGGAAGGTCATGGTGATGGGAACGAGGAGGCCACCACCGAACCCCTGCAACATGCGGAAGGCAATGAGCGAGTTGACATCCCAGGATATGCCACAGAGTATTGATCCCACCAGAAAGGCAAGCTGGCTGATAGTATAGATCCTCTTTACGCCGAAACGATCGCACAGGAAGGCAGCGGCAGGCGTGGCTATGGCTGTCGCCATCATATAGGCGGAGATCACGAGCTGGGCATGGTCGGCCGTCACGCTGAATACCGTCATGATGTGCGGCAGGGCAACGTTCATGATGGTCTGGGACAAAATGACCATAAAGCTGCCTGTTACGGCAACCAGTAATACCTTCCATTCAGGTTCCTGGGGCATGGTTTATCTAATTAACTTATTATCTCGCAGTTATTCTGGACTGCACTGGCGGTCTCATTTATTTTACGGTCAAAAACAGCTATTATCAATTTAATGCGGGCTGATGGCAGAAGAATAGCATCTAAGCCTGCTCCAATAGGACCACGCCTATGGCATGGGGACCGATGTGGGCGCCGACTACGGGACCAAAGGCAAAGCGGTGGATCTTCTCTCGGGGAAATATCTGGCCAAGTCTATTGACAAAAGCCTCAGCCTCATCATCGATAGCGGAATGTTCCACTGCCAGCATCTTTATATTGTTCTGATATCCTTTGGTGTAATCATACAGCCAGTCCAGAGCCTTCCCCCAGTTCCGTGTTCGGGTCACTCCTTCAACGACTCCGTCAATGACTCCAACAATGGGGTTTATCTTTAGCATTGACCCCAGGAATGCCTGCGCAGAACCGATGCGCCCACCCCGATGCAAATACTCCAGTGTATCAAAGCATATACGGATCTGTACTTTGGGTATGTATTTCTTGACTGATTCCACGAGCTGGTCAAGATTGGCACCATGCCTGGCTTCTTCGGCTGCCATTATAACCAGAAGTCCCAGCCCGCTAACAACGGTATTGGTATCAATAACCTCTACCCGGCAATCCTTACGTTTTCTCAGCTCCAGGGCAGTGATTGCAGATTCAGCAGTAGTGCTCAGCTTTTTTGAAAGTGTTAAGACCAGCACTTCATTGCTTTCCTCGGCGGCCTTATCATACGCTTCTGCGTATGCTCCGGCGGAAAGGCCGCTGGTGGTGGGGAATACCTTGCTTTTCACCAGCTTGTCGAAGAACTCCGCCGGTGTGATGTCGATCTGCTCGCGGTAGGACTCTGTTCCGAACATAACCGTTAGAGGTAGCATGGTGACCCCCAGTTCACGAGCAATCTCCGGCGTCAGATCTGAAGTGCTGTCTGTTATGATTTTGACCACAATGTTACTCCTTATCCTGGTATTTTATGCTGAAAAACCACCTGGTGTTCCTTTAGACCTATTAATATAAGTTATCCCGGGTGTTTCGTGGTATTTGAATTGCCTGCTATATACCACAAAGATAGATTCTGAGCGATGGTTGAGCCGTCCTGGCGAGAAAGTGTAGCCTCAGTCTCAACCAGGCGCGATGTCTTTTTAGTAACCCGGGCCGAGATTTGAATTGTCTCATTAACAGGTGCCAGACTGTTGAATCTAACCTCGCTCTTGGCTGTGATACAGTTCAGTCCGGCGCACATAACAGCGTAGCCTCCTGCCTCGTCGAGAAGGGTATACAGGATGCCTCCATGTGTTATGCCTGACCAGCCCTGGTGTAACTCGCCCGGCGTAAATTGTCCTTTGATTTCGCCAGCTTCATTGGTAAAATGCAATTTCAGGCCTATGGGGTTATCTTTACCACAGGCAAAGCAAAGATTATCAGACTTATCTTTAATCTGGGGTTTGGGGATTTGCATACTTTTTTTCGCTTGATTTTCTTAATTTTATAATCGGCATTCTGCTATTCAGGCTGAACAGCTTGCGTACAAAGTGGAAAATTATATACTCAGGCTACTCCGCCGTCAATATTAATGACCTGGCCCGTGATATAATCAGACTGTCTGCTGACCAGAAAGGCTACAAGCCCGGCCACATCTTCAGGAGTCCCGAAGCGACCTAAAGCTACACGTGACAATATAGACTCCTTTAATTCAACAGGAAGCTGGTCTGTCATCGCGGTGGTGATAAAACCCGGCGCTACAGCATTTACGGTTATATTACGCGGTCCCAATTCCCGGGCTAGACTTTTAGTGAAAGCGATGAGTCCGCCCTTGGACGCTGCGTAATTGCTCTGCCCGACATTGCCGGTCAGACCTGCTATAGAAGCGATATTGATAATCCTTCCCCAGCCCTGGCTCGTCATAGAACGCAAAGCCGCTTTCGTGCAGAGATAAGCCCCGCGCAAATTGGTATTAATCACGTTGTCCCAGGCCTCTTCGGACATCCTGAGTAACAGGCCGTCCGCAGTGATGCCAGCATTGTTTACCAGGATATCAATCTTGCCCCATTTGTCGGTAATTTGCCTCACCATATCTTTTACCGAGCTGCTGTCCCGCACATCGGCCGGTGCCAGCATTGCCTCACCACCCTGCCTGGTAATCGATGCCATCACGCTGTCAGCCTCATCTTTACGTGAAAGGTAATTAAGGGCAACCTTAGCTCCCATGCCAGAGAGCTTCAATGCAATGGATTTGCCCAGCCCGCGTGAGGACCCGGTGACCAATGCGACCTTTCCTTCGAGTTCTAAAGAGTTCATTTAAGCTAACCGTTAAAGCGTTTCAAGACCAGGCAGCAGTTTTGCCCGCCCATGCCAAAAGAGTTAGAGAGACAGATATCAACCCTGGACTTTCGGGCTATATTCGGCACATAGTCCAGGTCGCACTCCGGGTCAGGCGTCTCATAATTTATCGTCGGCGGAATAGTTCCGGAATTGATGGTCAGCACCGAGGCAATAGCCTCAATGGCGCCGGCGGCGGAGATTATATGTCCCATCATTGACTTGTTAGAGCTGACAGGGATTTTGTAGGCATGATTGCCGAAAACGATTTTGATGGCCTTGGTCTCGGTGGCATCGTTGAGCTTGGTGCTGGTGCCGTGGGCATTGATATAATCGATCTTATCCGGGTCGACCCGCGCATCTCTCAGGGCGATGCTCATCGCCATAGCCTGCGTATCCGGATTGGGGGCAGCCTCATTGTAGGCATCAAAGGAACGTCCGACCCCACCCAGCTCTGCCAGGATGGTAGCTCCTCGCCCTGTAGCATGTTCGTAGCTCTCCAGGACCATAATCCCGGCGCCCTCGCCGTAGACAAAGCCGTTGCGGTTGAGGTCAAAAGGTCGGCAGGCCCTGACAGGATTTGTCTCCCGTGATAAAGCCCCCACATTACCCAGTGCGGCAATAGGTAAGGGAGTTATAGCCGATTCAGTACCCCCCGCGATCATGACATCGGCATGGCCCCACCTGATGTGGTCAAAAGCGGTAGCCAGTGCATCGGCGCCGCTGGCACAGGCAGTGTTCACGCTTGTATTCGGTCCCTTTACCCCGAACATCAGTCCCACATGCACGGCCGCCATGTGCGGCCCTATCCTGCTGATTAAAAGAGGGCTTACTCTCTTGGGGCCGCGGTTTTTGAGAACTTCGAGCTCCTGGGAGATGCTCTCGACATCTACACAGGAAGCAATAGTAACTCCGATACGTTCGCTCGTCTCTCTGGAAAAATCCAGCCTGGCCGATTCGGCGGCCATTTTAGCTGCTGCAATAGCGAATTGCGTGAATCGTGCAGTCCGGTCAGCCAGCTTCAGCTCCATGTAATTGGCTGGATCAAAATCGTTCACCTCAGCCGCTATTTTCACGGATAAGCTGGTGGTATCGAATCTGGTTATCAGCCCGATGCCCGACTTGCCGCCGGTCAGTCCCTGCCAGAACTTGTCGATGGTCAATCCCAGCGGTGTAATGGCCCCCACCCCGGTAATAACTACTCTACTTTGCGACATCTTCAGCTCCTTTATCTATGCTCTGGCCTGAGGTACCCAGTGAAGTCAGAGATAGTCCGCCATCGATAACAATAATCTGCCCGCGAATCATTGCTGCCGCGTCACTGCAGAGGAAAGCTACTACATTAGCCACGTCCTCCGGCTGTACCATTCTTCCCGCCGGTGTGCCCGTCACCGCGGGGCGAGGTAAACTGGGGTCGGTCGTGTATAGTTTCAGTGCCTCCGTTTCCACGGCTGCCGCTGAGACCCCGTTGACTCTTATACTCCGGGGGGCAAGCTCAATCGCCAGATAGCGTGTAAGGGCTTCCAGTGCTGCCTTGGATGCGCCTACTGCTGTATAAGTCGGCAGGACCAGTCTGGCACCGAGGCTGGAGATATTAACAATGGTGCCTCCATTCCTCATCAGCCTGACAGCTTGTTGGGA
>DFZI01000009.1:61457-71258 GCA_002383665.1 Dehalococcoidia bacterium UBA4060 | reverse complement strand
AGGCAGGTCCAGCATCCCATACATTTATTATGGTCGACCGTGACCACACCGCTTGTAGGGTCCTTTTGCAGAGCGCCTGTCAGACAGGAATAAACACACCAGGGTTGATCACATTGACGGCATTGCAGCGAGAGGGACACCTCTCCTTTGCGTTCCACTCTCAACCGCGCGACTGGAGTGGGGATCTCTTTCTTGTACGCCTTGATAACATTTTTAGAGCTTGAGTGCTCAGTCGTGCAGAAGACCTGGCAAAGCCCGCATCCCATGCAGAGGTCTTCATTAATATAAATACGCCTCATAAAAGTCACCTTCAAATAATATTATATATGGTATATGGCAACCTATTACCGTAATGCATATATTAACATATGTTTTTTATTTTGTCAAAATGGCTGTTGATATGTGAGAAATATTTGCCGTAAAAGCCTTTATTACGGCAAATATTAACGCATAAGCCGGTGGTTAATCAGGATATTTTCGATGGCAATGGCTTGTTGAGTATAAACCCGGTTAATCCCGTTTCTGGTCATTATTTGTTTTATTCGTACAGTCCCCGCCTGCGGTTATCCTCCAGGATTTTATGATACTCTTTGTCGACATCTATGCCCTTGTCCCGCAGCACACGCTCCATCATATCGATGGAATGATACAGGTCGAGGAAGCGGTGGAGCCATGCCGGAGGGTTATCAGGATCGTTGTTGAAGTCCCGGGAAAACTGGGCATATTCCTCGCTGATCTTGGCAAACTCCCGCCTGGTATCAAATTGTCCCTTGATACGTGGGAACTTGAACAGCTCCTTGACCTTGACCAGGTGACGCTGGAATATATATTTATCCACGTACCAAAAAACACATGCCAGCAGGAGCTGGTTAAGCAGGAAGGCAGGGAAATCGGGAATGCCGAGTTGGCCGCGTAGCAGTACCTGCAGGCAGGCGCCGGCTATTCCGGAAAGAATGATCCAGCGCCCGAATACATAGATAAACCATTCTTTGGAGAACATACTGACCTCCCTTTACCTTTTGTTAGTCGGGCTATTCAATTTGAACGGCGTCAACCACATGGGGGATCAGTGGCAAGAGTAGCTCCATGTATTCATGCACTGCCCCAGGATTGCCCGGAAGGTTGAAGATGACGCACTTTCCACGTATGCCAACTATAGCCCTGCTGAATATGGCAGATTGGTGCTGTTTATATCCATGCAGACGCATTAACTCGGATATTCCTGGTATCTCCCTGTCTGCAACGGACCTGGTAGACTCGGGAGTGATATCTTCGGGACCAATCCCTGTCCCTCCACTGGTGATGATGAAATCCACTTCGCCACTGTCGGCCCATAAGGCCAGCGTATTGGCTACTGCTGCCTCTTTGGACTGTATATCCTCATTTCTTGAGATGGTCACCTTTATGCTGTGGAGGGCTTTGCTGATAATATCGCTGCAGGCATTGACAGCCTCATGGTCTGCATCCTTGAGCTTGATTATCAATATCCCCGCTTTGTGCATGTAAGGCCTCCCTCAATAAATGGGTATCGCCGTAGCGTATATTTGAAGTGTCTCTATTATACCAGTGTTTTTTATTTATAAAATTATACACGAGGTGGAAGTTACAGTTTCTAAATTGTCGGTTTTGAGTTAGAGAGACCTCGCAAAACATTATACTGCTATCCTTGTCAGAGATTTTAACATTTCAACCCAGGGACGTGATGAATGAGGGCCAGATAATGCCGGCATCGTTGCCCTGAAGTAATCATAGTAGTCATACTTTAATGTACGATCAATCAACCTCCGTATCATTTTCTCGGGCAGTGTGACGGGAACATTTTCGTCTCTGGGAGAGCATAAACGCTCCTGTAGTTTATCCTCGCACAGGCTGATTCTCAGCCATAACATCTTGCGGATCCCTTGCAGAGACCAGCTCATCCCCTGATTCTTCATCCGCCTCACGATTAATTTATCCACGTTGCCCTCAATAGCTCCTGTTCTGCGCCAGGCACTGTCAGGCTGAGCCAGGTTTTCCCGATAGTCCTGCAACCCATCGGCATTGGATTTGAGATATTTGCTCACCTGTCTGATCTCCTTGGCCTGGGTGATAGGTACCCTACCTGCGGCCTGTCCGAGCAGCCTGAGAGCAGAGTCAACCTCGCCCCGGCGGCAATGATCTTGAACCGCTCTCAGCGTTTCTTTGTCATTTCCCAAAGCACGGGTCAGAGCACGGTTAAGATGGAACCGACAGAGCTGGTATTGGCCTCCCCAGTCATCCACGCCCTCTTTGATCCAACTGGCACCATCTCCACCAATGATATACTGCGTATCACTCAGGTCATATCTCTGATGGAGTTTCAAGGCCATGCCTGCCCAGAATCTCTCCTCCCCGACTATATCTGCATGGCAGGTCTTATTGACAGTGCGGTAACGGTCTTGACCCACCTTCTCCCAGCCTTCATAGGCAATGCCCAGCTTTACCTCAGCCTTGGATCTTGCTTCCCTCTGCAAAGATAGGGCCACACCATCAGCTTCAAGTAGCAACAGGCTTGCCTTTCTGCCTTCCGATTCGGGCAAAGCGCCGTCCTCTTCCAGGCGGGTAAGAGCCTGCTCATTCTCCCCTTGGCTATCAGCCAGAGCGGTCTGAACCAATCTGTGAATGGTGGGAAAGGAGAGGTCAATCGGTGTCGTCCGGCTTAATACCTCAGCGCTTTTACGGAAAGGCATCTCACCTGCCAGCCTGCAGGCTATCTCCTTCACAGCAAGGGTAATATGGCGGTGTTTATCCATTCCCATAAGCTCATCCAGGAGATAGCGGTATTTGCCGTCCTTATCCTGATATCGTCTCCTGCTAACCCAGATCATCCCCAGACTTGTGCGATACCAGGCGCTCCGCTTATGTATGACCTTTAAATCCCGGGGTCTGTATTGCCGGATCAGCGCATCAATCTGCTCCAGCAATTTTCTGAATATTATCCGAGCATACTCCATGATCTTGGCCAGGATCACTTCCTCCAGTGAGACAAGAAGTTGTTTGAGTTCTTTGCCGTTTTTGATTAAACTTGTTTTCAAGAGAGACCTCCTTATAATTTTATTTTGGTTGTTTGATATTATCTTGAGGTCTCTCTTATTTTTTCAATCCCCACTGACAAAACTGTTACTGTATCGTGTAAATCATTGCAATCAGAATGCGATTTGTATAGATTTGCCTTTTTATCCTGCACATACGGATAATTATGTATGTCTTGCAGATTATTTGTGTGGATAAGTGGATGACATAATGATGATCTTATAAATATGTATCTTCCATCACAATCAAGAGTAACCGCGGGAGGAAATTATGGACAAGGAATTAAATTACAGATTGATTGCATCTTTACAGATAGTAACAGCGGTGGGACTGATCCTATACTGGTTAGCTTTTTTCACGGTGAGCTTGGCACCCCTGAATCCACCGGATTGCTATTTTGCCTATGAGCATGCCTTCCCCTTGCCTGATGGCCTGCTATCCGCTCTCCTTCTGATAGCCGGCATTATAATGATGAAAAACAACCCTACGGCATTGAAGCTGTCACTGGTGGCCGCAGGAGGTTTGATGTTCTTGGGCCTGCTTGACTTCAGCTTCAATATTCAGAACGGTATTTATACGGCATCAACTGTGGACCTGGTCTTGAATGCGTTGATAAATCTATGGTGCTTCGGATTTGGACTGGCGATGGCGATTATGATAATGAGGAAAAAAGGTGCGTGAGTACCTTTTGAAAACGGTACATCTTTGTTGTCAGTGATTATCTCTGAAGACAGAGTTAGCCTATGTCAGATTTAGCTGTATTATCACGGGGTCACTGAACGTGTGGTTTTGCCAGAGCTTATAGTATTGTCGCATGACATGGTTGCATTAAGGTTGCAGACAAATTCTAATCGTAGATCAGGATGATCCGGATATGGTGCCGAACTATGGACATATACAGGATAGTATGAAAAGGGCAGACATAGACAATGCAGTAAACGGGCAGGTAGTTGGACGGACAAGCCGTTCAGTATAAAATTATAAATCTATTATGATGAGCTCAGGAGGTTGACATGAAAAAGGGTCGGCTGTGTTCTTTTCTGGTCCGGACCGGTCTTGTCACGGCCGGGCTGGTGGTGATACTTGGTGTGATTTACCTGGTCCTGCCCAAGGGGCCACGAGAAACTATGCCGTTTGATGACCCACATTTGCATGGCCGTACTCCCGTGAGTTCGGAGCAGTTCATGGCTGCTACCGGCACGCCGTAGGCAACACGGGCGGCGCTGGAGACAATGGATAAAGGTGGGAATGCCGTATCCATGACGCCCAGCGATTTTCCCCAAACGCCCATGGTGCCGGGCACAGGTCTGACGCTGGGTAACCGTATGAACCAGTTTCGACTGGATGAGAAGCATCCCGATGCTTTGCAGCTGGGCAAAAGGCCGAGGATCGCACCCAATGCAGCCATGGTGACAAAAGACGGTAAGCTTTTCATGAGTTTCGGCACGCCCGGTGGGGACACCCAGACCCAGACCAATGTGCAGGTCTTTCTTAATATTGTTGTATTCGGCATGGATCCTCAAACAGCCATAGAAGCACCGCGTTTTCAGTCATACAACTTCCCCAATTCATTTGCTCCGCATATCTATAAGGCCGGAACGATCGGGCTGGGGCTGCCCCTTTTCCAAACTGTGGGTAAGCAACTGGAAGCTATGGGCTACATAGTAGAGACTGGGGGTAAATGGGATAGTGAATATGGTGCGGCCTGTGCAATTATCAGGGATGCCCAAACAGGGCGACTCATCGGGGGAGCGGATCCACGGGAGGAATCATGGGCTGAGGGCAGGTAGTTTCTACTCTATGCTGTCCTTGGTGCTGGGTATGATATCTGCGATGCGCGGGTCTATGTGTGTGGCCATATCCAGGGCACGTGCCAGCGCCTTGAACAATGCTTCTGCCTTGTGGTGATCGTTTGTACCGGACATGACCTGCGCATGGAGATTAATGCGTGCCTCGGAAGAGAATGAAACGAAGAAATGGTGCACCAGGTCGGATTGCATCTCGCTGATATAGGCATCTTTTAATGAATCCTCGACTATAGCATAGCCGCGACCGCTGATATCCAGTGCCACCATGGCAAGTGCGTCGTCCATGGGGATGATAGCATGCCCCATCCTGATGATGCCCTGCTTGTCACCGAGTGCCTTGTTGAAGGCACGCCCCAGTGTTATGGCCACATCTTCGACAACATGATGCTGGTCCGGCCCGCTGGCCGAGATCTTGAGGTCGAATATGCCGTGCTGGGCTATCTGAGACAGCATGTGATCGAAGAAGCGGATGCCCGTGCTGACCTCGAATTGGCTCGTGCCGTCGATGTTTATCTCGACCTTGACCGATGTCTCGGTGGTGCGGCGTGTCACGGTAGCTTTCCTCTCGCTCATTATAACCTCTTTATATCTTTATAATAGATTCAAACCCAAGAGTATCACATATCCCTGAGGGCGGCAATGACCCTGTCGGTATCCTGCGGTGTGCCGATGCTGAAGCGGACGCAGTCCTCCAGCCCGGGAGTGTCGAAATAGCGGATGAAGATACCACGTTTTTGAAGGTTGAGATAAACATCCCTGGCATTGCGCTCCAGCACCGAGCAAAGGATGAAGTTTGCTACAGAGGGGTAGGCTCTGAGCCATTTGAACTCGGTCAGCGCCTCATACAGCCTGTCCCTCTCGGAGATGATAGCCCTGACCGTGCCCATCAGATAGTCGGTATCCTTGAGAGATTCGAGTATGGCGACGCAGGCTGCTGTATTTATATTATAGGGTTGCTTGATCTTCATCAGCCCGGCAGCGATATTAGGTGGACAGATGCCGTAGCCTGCCCTCAAGCCCGCGATCCCTGCCCATTTGCTAAACGTGCGAAGGACAATTAACCCTGCATACCGGGGCACCAGATTTATCAGTGAGTTGCCGCTGAACTCGACATAGGCCTCATCGACCACAACCACTATATCGAGATCGAGCATATCGCAGATTTCCTTCTCGGTAGCCTGGTTGCCTGTGGGATTGTTGGGTGAGGCTATAAAGATGAGGCGCGTCCTGCTATTGGTTGCCTTTTTAACGGCATCAATATTGAGCGAAAAATCCGCTTTACGCGGCACAGTGACTATCTCGCCGCCGGCAACACCAGTGCAGAAGGAGTACATGCCGAAGGTTGGCGGGCAGTTGATCACCCTGTCGCCGGGCTCGATGAACAAGCGCAGGATGATGTCGATGAGATCGTCGCTGCCCGCTCCTGCCACTATGTATTCCGGCTTCATGCCCGTATATTGTGACAGGGCCTTCCGTACCTCTCTTTGCTCTGGGTCGGGGTAGCGATGGAAGGATCGACAACTGGCCAGAGCCTCCTGCACGCGGGGCGAACAGCCGTAGGGATTCTCGTTGCCATCCAGTTTGGAGGTATGCTCTCCCGGCAGTCCAGCCTTTTCCTGCAGCAGGTCGGCAGGATCGACTGGCGTATAGGCCTTCATCTGCCGTATGCTTGAGCGTATCATATTGTCTACGTCATTAGATTTAAGCATGCTGCCTGCTCTTTTTCTCCAGCCGGAGTTTGATTGCTTTGGCATGTCCGGTCAAGCCTTCGTTTTCAGCTATGGTAATGGCTGCTGGTCCCAGCCTTCTGATCTCTTTATCGCCAAGGTAAATGATGCTGCTGAACTTGATGAAGTCCTGCACGGTGAGGGGGGAGCTAAAGCGTGCACTGCCTCCCGTTGGCAGGGCATGACTGGGACCGGCCACATAGTCCCCCAGCACTACGGGAGAAAAGGCCCCCACACAGATGCAACCAGCATTGCGTATGCGGCTGACATATTTAGCGGGATCCTTCACCATGAGGGAAAGGTGCTCGGGGGCATAGAGGTTGGCGAGATCGATGGCCTCATCCAGGTTCCTGACTGCGACCATGAGGCCGTTAGCTGACAATGCCGCGGCAGCTACGCTGTTCCTTTTAAGATCAGCAAGCTGTGCCTCGATTTCCGACTGTACCTTATGTATGAGCGTCCCGGATGTTGTAATCAGGATGGCAGATGCCATCTTGTCGTGCTCTGATTGAGCGATCAGGTCGGCGGCACAGTAGGCTGGATCAGCCGTGGAATCGGCTATCACAACCACCTCGCTGGGACCCTGGAGGGCATCGATGGCGACGGTGCCGTAGACCAGCTTCTTGGCCGTCATGACGTAGATATTGCCCGGGCCGCAGATCTTGTCCACGCGGGGTACCGATTCAGTGCCGAAGGCCAGTGCGGCCACAGCCTGGGCGCCACCAATCTTGAATATCCTGTTCACGCCAGCGAGGGAGGCGGCAGTCAACGTATTGTCTGGCACCCTGCCATCTCTGCCACAGGGCGTAACCATAATGATCTCATTCACGCCAGCCACGCGTGCGGGAATGGCTGTCATCAACACGGTGGAGGGATAGGAGGCAGTGCCGCCCGGCACATATATCCCCACCCGCTCAAGCGGCACGATCTGCTGTCCCAGCCCGTCTTGGAGCAGGCTATTACCGAATTTCTTCAGGCAATCGGCATGGAATTTCTCTATCCGTGCAGCAGCCAATTTAAGCGCCTTGACCAGTGAGATGTCTGCCTCTTTGCGGGCAGCAGCTATCTCCCCGGGCTTTACTTCAAGGTGTTTAAGCCGTGCACCATCGAAACGCTCGGTATATCTGTAAAGGGCACGGTCGCCCTCGCTCTTCACTGTATAGATGATCTCCTTTACAGCTTCCTCGATCTTATCATGATTGCCGCCTGAGGAATCGTAGGGCAGCCGTCTTTCCAGCAGCTTACGGGCATTTTTATAACCGCTGATGGTCTTCATTGACTGGCTATGGCCTCCCTGAAAATGCTGACAAGCTTGTCGATTTTCCCACGCTTGTGAGGCAGGGACAGGCTCCGGCTGTTGCCGATAAGACAGGCTGTAGACTCGAACAAGGTATCGATGATCTTGAGCTTATGCCGGGCCAACGTCTGGCCGGTCTCGGTGTTTTCTATCAGGATATCAGCATCTTCGGGCAGGTAGACCTCGGTCGCTCCCCACGTAGGTATTACGCGGTAACGTTGAATATGTTTGTCGCGCAGGTACCTATCAGCGGTATTGATATATTCGCTGGCTATTCGCAGTGTCTTCATCTTACCTTTAGCGATCAATTCCTTGATATCCTCGATTGAATTAGCAGGGACTGCCTCTGCTACCACGGCCACGATCCTGACACGGCCAAATCCCAGATCCAGCAATTTTTCCACGGGGCTGGAGGGAAACTGACACAAATGATCGAGCAGCCAGTCACTGCCTGTGATAGCCAGATCGAAATTACCATTGGCTACCTGCTGAGGCATATCCTGCGGTCGTATGACCTTTGTATTCAGCCAGTCAATACTGGAGGCAGGACGGCGCTGCAGGTTATCGGGGGAGTACCCCTGAAATTTAATACCTGTTTTCTCCAGGAAGTTCAGGGTGTGCACCTGCTGGTGCCCATCGGCCAGCGCCAGCCATAATTTGTGCTCAGATGGCCTGTAAACCTTGTCTTTTTGCACTGGCGCAACCATTTTTTCAGCATTCTTCCGGTTGCCGGCCTGTCTGTTGATCATTTTGCTAAAATATGCGAGCATTGGGCTGAGATCGACAGATTCGAGACGATCCCTATTAGCTATAATGCAGGCGTTGCTGCCGCATATCCTACGTACAGCTCGCAGGTTCATACTGTGCAGCTCTTCATCACCTGTAGACCGGAGCACAGCAAGGTCGGCATTCTCTGGAGGGTAGGCATTCGCTGAACCCCAGAGAGGGAAAATGCGGAACCTTTTGAGGCGCATGCGAAAGGCTGCTGACTCCGCCAGTGCAGGATACTCTGTGACTATGCGCCAGTCGTTAATAGAGCCGGTGATATCATCCTGTGTAAGGAAGGCCCCGGCATGGCAAGCCATGTAAATACTGTTTAAATCATAGTCGAGGTCGGCCAATTTATAAACGCGGCTGCTGGGGTAGCGTAACAGCAGTTCCTGAAGCCAGTCTGAGCTGCAGATGCCGAAGTCGTAGTTGCCGATGGCTACCTGCACAGGAATGTCTCTCTCGTTTAGCATCTTGGCAATGAGACCTGGCACGGTATCAGACTGCATGCGGTAAATACGTGTCTTCGAGTTGTAATCGGCGAAGCCCAGTCCGCTCGCATTGAGCAGTTCCGCAGTTTGTGCCAGCATTCTACCCTTTGGTAGTGCCACTCTGGCTATGGCCATAGTGGAGTTAGCTGCCATCGCCGGCCCCGCCTATGAAGTTGATAATTTCCTGTATGCCGTCAACGGTCTTTTCAGTATCTTTAACCGTGTCGCCAACAACGTACCTAAAAGGACGAGAGTGGATTGACACCGACCAGCGTGCTTTCATCTGGTAGCCTGAGACGTCCATCTCAGCTATCAGCCCTGCCTGGCGTAATGAAGCTGCCAGGGTGAAGGCTAATTTGATTTCGGCCTTTGTTTTGGCCTGCGTGCGTACAATAACGGTCTTCCAGGCCTTTTGCCGTGTTAAGGGCTGAACCCGCGCGGTTAGCTGGTCAACGTAGAAGGCAAAGCCGCAGGCTGGCCTCTCCACTCCTCCCACCAGACCTATCAGGTTATCATAGCGGCCGCCGCTGCATACACGTGATCCGCCAGAAGTGATCTTGAAACAAAGGCCCGTGTAATATTCAAAGCCTTTGATCGAGGTGAAATCGATTTCGTATTTGTAACCCAGCGTATCAAGCAGACGGGTGATGGCAATGAAG
>DFZI01000009.1:59171-61317 GCA_002383665.1 Dehalococcoidia bacterium UBA4060 | reverse complement strand
TCGAAATCGGGAAGGCCCATAGCCCTGGATGCTTCGACAGCCACGGCAATGACCTCGGCGTCAGAAGCAGGTTCAGAATTGCCGATCAGTTCCACGCCGCATTGCCATTTTTCACGATCGCTGGTGCCTGTTTCCTCGAAGGCGAATACATTCGTTATATAGTAAAGGCGGGCGATATCCTGTCCCGACATATTTTCACTGTATAATCGAGCGACAGGTATCGTACCGTCGGGACGCAGCACTACGCGCTCTCCTCCCCAACCATCCCAGTCCAGGAACGAATAGACACGACTAAGCATCGAAAGCGTCAGGGTACCGGTGGCAGTAAAAAGATGTATGTATTCCAGCGTGGGTGTTTTGACCTCACGGTAGCCCCAGTTGAGACAGGTATTGCGAAAGGCATCCTCCACCTGACGGAAGCGTTCCATCTCATCGGGCAACAGGTCACGTGCCCCTTTGCATCTCTGTATTTCCATTTCTGTATCCTCGAAGTTGGCATATTCTACACTAATCCATATATGCCTTCAATTTGACATAAAACCTGCATTTATGCCGGATATGGCATGGAGCTTTTCGTAAAGGAAATTCATCCTTAAATCTGTTTATGTTATACAATGTAGTGGTATGACGAGAAAGATAGCCCGCTATTTTTATCTTGCCCTGCTCTTGATAAGCACGATACTCCTGCTGGCAGGTGATGGTGCCCATGCCAGCGGAAATGAGATAACGATCCTCAGGGTCGAAGGTAATATTGTGCCTGTGGTGGCAGACTATATCAGCCGCGGTATCCAGGAAGCGGAAGATAGAGGAAGTGTGGCATGTATCATAGAGATGAATACACCGGGAGGGCTGCTGGATTCCACGGAAAAGATCGTACAGCGTATTATGAACGCCAATGTACCCGTGGTTGTTTATATTGCCCCTCATGGCGCCTGGGCAGCCTCTGCCGGGACTTTTATAACCGTGTCATCGCATATTTCGGCCATGGCGCCGGCCAGCAGCATCGGTGCTGCCCATCCTGTGAGCGTGGGGGAGGAGATGCCCGAGGAGCAGCAGAAGAAGGCTACAGAATATTCGTCGGCCTGGATCCAGAGCATAGCTGAAAAGAGAGGACGTGACCCTGCGCTTGTTGATGCGGCTGTCAGGGAGAGCAAGAGTTTTACGGCTTCACAGGCAGTCGATTATAAACTTGTGGATTTTGTAGCTGATGATATGGAAGATGTGATCAGGGGAATCAATGGCAGGCAGGTTACGCTGGCCAGCGGCCGACAGGTGACAATCAATGCCACCGATGCAGTGCTGAGGTATAGCGAGATGACGGGCATAGAGAAATTTCTTCACATGATCAGCAATCCCAATGTGGCCTATATACTGCTTTCCATCGGGTCAATCGGCCTGATCACCGAGATTTCCAACCCGGGGATGATCTTCCCGGGGGTGATCGGTGGAATCTGTCTTTTCTTCGCTTTTTACTCGCTGGGCGTGTTAAATGCTTACTGGGCGGGGCTGTTGCTGATATTGCTGGCATGGGGGCTTTTCATCACTGAGATTTTTGTACCAGCCTATGGTATACTGACGACAGGCGGAGTGATATCATTACTAATCGGCTCTTTTATTCTTTTCAGTGGGAGTGATGTATCCATGCAGGTAAATCCGGCTATTATCGTTATAACAACTGCTATATTTGCTGCTTTTATCGCCTTCCTGGTCTGGGCCACTGTGAGGGGGCAGATGCGCAAGGTGACGACGGGCAAAGAAGCCATGGTCGGCCTGCCAGCGATTGTAAAGACGGAGCTGAAGCCGAAAGGAATGGTGTTAGTTGATGGTGAGATTTGGTCTGCTGAGATTGAGGGTGGCACAGCTCAGCCCGGCGAAGAAGTGATTATAAGCAAAGTTGATAACCTTAAGCTTTACGTAAAGAAAAAAAATACAGGAGGCTAAAATGGGCATATTTCCTATCATATTAATTGTAATCTTTATTATCATCGTACTGGCAGCATCCATCAGGATTGTGAACGAGTATGAAAGAGGCGTGGTCTTCCGCCTGGGCAGGTATGTTGGTGTGAGAGGGCCGGGCTTTATCCTGCTTATTCCCTTTATTGAGCGCATGGTTAGAGTTGATCTGCGCGTGGTGACCATGGATGTT
>DFZI01000009.1:40275-59159 GCA_002383665.1 Dehalococcoidia bacterium UBA4060 | reverse complement strand
TCGCTGCTCTGCCAGACGACGCTGAGGAATGTGGTCGGCCAGAGCGACCTGGAAGATCTATTGGCGCACAGGGATAGGGTCAATGAGAAATTGCAGATATTGATCGATGAGGGGACCGGGCCCTGGGGCATCAAAGTCAGTATGGTTGAGGTCAGGGATGTGCAATTGCCGGAAACTATGCAGAGGGCTATGGCAGCACAGGCTGAAGCTGAGAGGGAACGCCGTGCTAAGATCGTGCATGCTGAGGGCGAGGCCCAGGCTGCTGAGAAGCTTGCCGAAGCTGCACGCATCATCTCCAGCCAGCCTTCGGCTATGCAATTACGCTACCTGCAAACGCTGATCAACATCTCCACCGAGAAGACGAATACCATCGTTTTCCCTCTGCCATTGGATATGATCAAGCCTTTNNGGCAGGTTTTTAAAAACCTGCCACCTTTAGGGTTTTTTCAGGATGGTCACGTCGCCGGCCATAATCTCCTTGAGCGTGCCGTTATCCAGCCGCAGGACCAAATTGCCGGTAGCGCTGATGGAATGCGCCATACCTTCGGATATCTCCTCACCTGACCTCACGTGGATACGTCTGCCGATCGTGTCCATATTCTGCACCCACTCCCCGAGGATATAGTCTGGATTGGACATTTGCAGGTAGAGTGTTTCCATCTCGCTGAACAATATTGTTGCTACTGGTCCGATTGATATGGTATGCCCCAGCTCTTTAGAGAGGCTGGTGGAGATGTCAGCGATCCCGGAATATTGTGCCGGATCGAAATTGATATTGATGCCGATGCCCGGTATTGAGTATTTCAGACAGTTGCCATCGAGACAGTTCTCAATTAAAATGCCACAGACTTTCCTGTCGCCGATGAGTACATCATTGGGCCATTTAATAGCGGCTTTGATTCCGAACTTCTCAATTGTCCTAAATACTGCTACGGAAGTAATTGCCGGCATCAGATATAGATTCTTGCAAGGGGGATACAGCACCAGGGAAACAGCCAGTCCCCCTTCGGGCGAGAACCATATCCTGCCCAACCTGCCCCTTCCGGCTTTCTGCTTCCTTGCTACAACTGCTGTCCCCTCAGGTGCACCCCTGACCGCCAGCTCACGGGCTATATCCTGGGTTGAGCCGGTTTCCTCAAGATAGTGAAGCTCCCTGCCCACGAATTTTGTATTCAGGTTATCGCGGATATAAGCTGGTGTGTCTTCTGTGCTGTTCATGGATATAATATAACAGAGGATGGCGGCACTGCATAATCGGAGTACGACAGGATAATAAGGTAATGAGGGAAAGGGTATTATGAAAAATGATCTGGATGAACTTGCCCGGCAGGTGGCCGGACTTATACACACATCGAAGCGTATCATGGTCTTTACCGGGGCCGGGATCAGCACAGAGTCAGGAATACCTGATTTCAGGGGCAAGGATGGCATCTGGACGAAGGCTGATCCAGAAGATTATACCATCCAGAAGTTCCTGGCCAGCGAAGACAACCGCAGGATGCAATGGAGGATGCTGCTTGAGGGAGGGCTGATTAAAAATGTTCAGCCCAATGCTGCCCATCTGGCTGTGGCCGAGCTGGAGAAGCTGGGCAAACTGGACTGCGTGGTCACGCAGAATGTCGACAACCTGCACCGTGTGGCAGGCAACTCCCCCGAGATAATCTTCGAGCTGCATGGAAACATGCAGTTTGCACGGTGTTTGAAATGTCACTCGCGCTATCCGATG
This sequence comes from Dehalococcoidia bacterium UBA4060, assembly GCA_002383665.1. Taxonomy (GTDB): domain Bacteria; phylum Chloroflexota; class Dehalococcoidia; order GIF9; family UBA5629; genus UBA6808. The sequence goes on along the minus strand of DFZI01000009.1, from coordinate 57,433 downwards.
CCGGAAATACTGGGAAGATTGAAGATAGAAGATATACCTGCCTGTGATAAATGTGGCGGTATCCTCAAACCGGATGCCGTGTTTTTCGGGGAGTCCCTCCCTCAGGATGTGTTAAGCGAGGCTGCTCGCAGGGCATCCCTGTGCGATCTTTGTATAGTCATTGGCTCTACACTGGTTGTATATCCTGCCGCCTATATACCCATGTATGCGGTTGAGGCGGGAGCCAAACTGGTCATTATCAATATTGGCGAGACCCCCATGGACTCACGCGCAAATATACGTATTGAAGGAAAAGCCGGTGAAGTGATGCCCAGGGTAATGGAGCATCTCAAACGCAAGTAGCAGGCTGAATATGTTGACAAGCTTTACCTGTAATGTTAGATTGTGTTAAATATAGGATATATGGAGGGCCAATGAAAAAAGTAGCTATTGCCATCCTGTCCATCTGTGTGATGCTCACTGGATGCACTCGTGCTACCATCGATACCAAGCAGCCTCCACTGGCATATATTGATTATGTTTCAAGTTCTCAGATCTGGGCCGGCGAGACGATTAAATTTGAGGGTCATGGGATTTCTTCCACGGGCCAGATCGTTGCCTATAACTGGCGATCCAATGTGAACGGCGATCTTAGCCAGCTCGCTACCTTTGAAACCAGCAGCCTGACAGCCGGTCCTCATACCATATGGTTCAAAGTGCAGGATAATTATGGTAACTGGTCATCCGAAGTCGGTACCAATGTGAACGTCCTGGCGCAAGGTGGCCCTATGAAGATGACCATCCAGAATTTCAGCGTCTCACCTCCCGCCATTACAGAGGGGGAATGGACCACAATTACGTGGGATGTTTCAGGCAACGGCAGGGTAAAAATAGAGCCTGACGTGGGAGAGGTGGCATTAAGTGGCAGCAGATCGGTGCGCCCTGCCCGGGACACGACTTATACGATATTTGCTACCAATGAGGAAGGCGTCACCACAGCCACAGCCAGAGTTATGGTCTCAACAGTCCCTCTGTATACATTGACAACATATTCTGTTGCGGCGGAGGATGGGACGGTCAGGAAAGACAAGGTTGTGCTGGATGAGGTCATGGTGGGCGAGACTGATATGCAGGTGCAGATGCAGGGTTTTCTCAGCTTTGATATTTCGGCTATACCATCCGGCGCGATTATTAAGTCGGTTGAACTGGACCTTTCCAAGGCCAATATTATCAATTATCCGTTTCCCTGGCAGGGGTCATTGCTACTGTACAATCAGCAGTTTGGTAGTACCCTGCGCCCCAGTGATTATATGACGATAGTGCCTGCCAACTACTTGTTCAGTTGGAGCTACAATTACTCGGCAACCATGATGCCTGATAAACCATTTACGTCGCCCGAGTTTGTCAATACCCTGCAAAGGCAGCTTGATCAGGGAAGCAACAGGTATCAGATAAGAATACAGTTTGAGAAATACTACTACTATAGCCGGGTAGATTATACAGACAAGAAGTACCAGAACCTCACCACCAATGCCAATTATATTGACATCGGGTCGGGAAAACCCAAGCTGACAGTCAAATATATACTTCCCTAACAGGTCATTGCGGTGGTCGCAGATAAACTTATTCTGTAAATTTGCGTTGTTTACAGTATAAGTATTATGGAGGTGCCCGGATGAAAAGATTTTTAGCAGTTGTGCTTGTTTTGTCCGCTATCCTGTCCGGTTGTGTCTATCTTCCGGCATCGCCTGGTTCCTCGGGAGGAGAAAATGGCCAGCAGCCGGTCATTCACTTGTTTGGTGCTAATCCTGACACGATTGCCTCAGGTGGCAGGTCTCAGTTGAGTTGGGAGGTAACCGGCGCAACATCGGTCAATATTGACAATGGTGTAGGAGTTGTGGCGTTGAAGGGCACCAGAACAGTGGCTCCCACATTTACTACTACTTACGTTCTTACCGCGAGCAACCAGTATGGTACAGCCAGTGCTTCAACACAGGTTCTGGTCTCCGGCAGCAGCGGTGACCCGGGTTCAACCGTATCTGGGGCCCCGATTATAAACAGCTTTACCGCTATGCCGGATACTGTGTCAGCAGGCAGCGGTTCAACGCTGGCCTGGAGTATTTCCAATGCTACATCTGCATCCATATCCCCTATAATCGGAAGCATTAACCCCGTGTCCGGATCGGGCGTGGTCACTGTTGGTAGTACTACAACCTTTGTCCTGACAGCTACCAATGCCTACGGCAGCACCAATGCTTCGGTCGTTGTCACTGTCACGGGGAGTCCGGCTTTGCCTGATTATCCGACGATCAACTCGTTTACTGTCATCCCTGCATCCATACCAGAGGGCAGTTCTACAACGTTGAGCTGGAACGTCAGTGGAGCAGCACAGGTCAGCATATCTGGCATTGGCCCGGTAAATAGCGTGGGCAACCAAACTGTTTCACCACTCTCTTCAACCAGCTACACTTTGACCGCTACCTCGGCTTCAGGAAGCTGGGTGACCCAAACAGTAACCGTGAACGTAACGCCTGGTGAAATTCCCCCAACGGCTCAGTCTGACCTTATTGTCCAGAGCATAAGCAAGGTGGAGACTGCGTCAGGCTATATTATCGGATTTAAGCTTAAAAATATTGGGACAGGGGATGCCGGGGCCAGCATCTGCCGCCTGTTTGCTGAAGGAGTTCAGAAGAGCAACGCCAATGTGCCTGCTATAGCAGCAGGCGCGACATACGATGGCACTTTCACTGACTGGATATATACACCTCTCATGCCGCACATTAAAGTTGTGTCAGATGCTTCCAGCGTTATCGCTGAGTCGGATGAAACCAATAATGAAAAGGCAGTATCAATGGCAATTGCCATAGTCTATGATTTTGTNNCCCCCTGACATTCGGTGGGGCAACCAATGATCCCAAAGGCTTTGCCTGTTACCGTACCAATGTGACACTGGAAAACAATGTAGTTTATGACAGAGTCCTTGAAACGCATCCTGAATGGGTGGATAACGGGTATATAGCGGGGACATATGCTGAGATGTATAACACTCTTGGGTATAGAGTTAAAGCCGGCGAGCATTTTTATGCACGTTGCGGTCTGATCAAGAATGCTACGGCGGGTAAGGTCAGATATAAGGTCATGATCAGGTATGAAGGAGGCCCTAATACATGGATATTCGATGGGATCAAGTCATATGATGGGACGATAAAAACCATTGATGTCGATCTTACACCTTATGCGGGTAAGAAAGCTGATTTTATCCTGCAAGTGAGCGCCGAGGGCACTGCCAGCCAGGACTGGGCTGTCTGGGAGCAAGCCAGGATCATCAGGTAATTCAAAGGGGGTGCTACTATGAAAAAAGTAACATTAATATTATTGATAATTTGCGTATTCATGTCAGGATGTATAACTGTATCGGGTGAGCTGCCTTCGATTCTGGATAAACCGGTTATCAGGGCATTCTCAGCGAGCCCAGCTATTATCGATGCCGGAGAGGTCAGCATACTATCCTGGAGCGTAAGCGGCGCCAACAGTGTTTTCATCGACCAGGGCGTGGGTAATGTTGCGGTGAGCGGTTCTACGACTATTACCCCTTCTGTGACGACTACCTATACTCTGACCGCCAATAATGCTGCAGGGGATGCTTCAGCCAGGTGCCAAGTTGCTGTCAGGGGGACACAGTCAGAAGATACTTCGGCCTCGGTCCCGGAAACAGCAACATGGGTGCCGGTAATCCACGCGTTCAAGGCTGAACCGCCGGCTATAATCCATGGCCGGAATACGATGCTGAGCTGGGATGTTACCGGTGCAACCAGTATTTTTATCAGCCCTGACGTAGGTCCGGTGGAACCGAATATAACTGTGCTGGTGTCACCGGAAAAAACAACTATTTATACCCTAACAGCTTCAAATTCGCTCGGCCAAGTGGTAAAGAACCTGACTGTAGTGGTGAGCCCGGTTGACCATCCTCAAGCGGAGGGCGATTATGCTGCCGACCTGCCGCTGGTCATTTCGGAAAGCGGCTCTATGACCAAGAGCGGTGCCAATTACAGCAAATCTGACGCAGTGTGCGTCGGCGATACGACCATGAATCTGCCCAGCCGCGCTTTCCTCAGTTTTGATATCTATTCCCTGCCGGTAAATGCCGTGATTGAGGAAGCTGTATTGGACCTGGGCACATATACAATATCGGGCAATCCTGTATACAGCGTCTCAGGATGGGGCAATATGGGCGCACTGGAAGTTTACCAATATCAATATGGTCCGACAGCCGATCTGGGAAGGCTGGGCTATGAGTTCCCTGCATCCCTTGTTGGAAGCTTAAAAATAACCGACCTGTCGGGATCTCCATTGAAGCTGGATGTGATGCATGACAGCTATGGTAACAATATTATTGAGACTTTGCTGGCAAGCGGCCAGTCACGCTGTCAATTTCGGGTACAGTTTTTTACTACGACCAATTGGGATAGTAAAGCAGATATGATCTGTCTGGACACAGCAGTGCTGCATGTGAGATATTCTATCCCGAGATAGAAAGGATCAGCCCTGTTTAATTGATTCCAGATCGAAGCGGAAGTTCTCGATCACTGTGTTGGCCAGGAGTTTCTTGCACATATTTTCCACGTCAACGCGTGCCTTTTCTTGATCCTCTCCCGCGATCTTGATCTCAAGGAATTTGCCAGCACGGACTTCCTGTACTGTGGTAAAACCGAGGTTGTGCAATGCGCCCCTGATAGTCAAGCCCTGGGGGTCATTGACCGTGGGTTTAAGCGTTATATAGACCTTAGCTAAAAACATGTGGAAGCCTCCTTCCTGTCAGCAGGTAATATGCCTGTCGGTACCGCTTGGCTGTTGCCGAAACTATGCCAGCGGGTAATGAAGGTGCCGGTGGCTGTTTGTCCCACCCTGTGGAGGTGAGCCAGTCACGCACAGGCTGTTTGTCATAGCTCGCCTGGGGTCTGCCCACAATATAATTGTTTCTATCCCAGAAACGGCTGGAATCGGGCGTCAGCGCCTCATCGATCAATATGAGCTCATTATCGGCATAGCCGAACTCAAACTTGGTATCGGCGATGATAATGTCATGCTCTTCGGCATAGTGCCGGGCAAATTCATATAGTGCGATGCTTTTTTCTTGCAGTTCAGATGCAACTTCGGAGCCGACCAGATTATTAAGTTCTCGTGGTGTGAGGGGTATATCATGACCTGATTCAGCCTTGGTAGTAGGTGTAAACAATGTCTCAGGCAATGCTCCGCTTTCCTTCAGACCCTTGGGCGCCTTTTGGCCGTTGATAGTGCCCGATTTCCTGTATTCGGCCCAGGCGGAGCCGGCGATGTAGCCGCGCACCACGCATTCAACGGGTATACGTTCAGCCCTGGTTACGACCATGGATCGCCCCATTATCGAACTCGGAAATGGCTTGTGGTTGGGGCTATACCTGGTCAGTGCACGCTGGCTTTCGACCGATTCGATCATATGGTTATGGACGATATGATAGGTTCTGGCAAACCAGAATGCGGAAAGCTGATTGAGAACGATACCTTTGTCGGGAATGCCATTGGGCAGAACAACATCAAAAGCTGAGATACGGTCGGTAGCTACTATGAGAAGCTTATCCCCCAGCTTGTAAGTATCTCTGACCTTGCCTTTAACAAATAATGGTAGTTTAAGCGATGTTGCAAGCTGAACAGACAATTCATGCCTCCTGATTATTTTTTGTCGTAGCCTTATGTCCCTTCTTAATCAGTCCGAGGCGCTGGAAAATTGTATCGACATGACTGAGAAAATGGCCGTAATCAAAGATTGCAGCCAGGTCGCTTCCGGATAGGTATTTCCTTACGTCATTATCTTCTTTAAGCAGCTTTAAGAAGGGGGTACCGGTTTTCCATGCCTTGGTGGCATTACGCTGAGTCAATTCGTAAGCTCGCTGGCGGCTCAACCCCTTGTCTACCAGGGCCAGCATCACATTTTGTGAAAAGACAAGGCCATGTGTGTTTTCGAGGTTGCGTTTCATCCTCTCAGAATGTATTTGCAGGCCTTCCATTACGCCTGTGAAAATGTAAACCATATAATCAAGCGCCAGGCAGGAGTCAGGCAGAATGATGCGTTCATTGGAGGAATGACTGATATCACGCTCATGCCAGAGGGCGATATTTTCAAGTGAGGTTACAGCATGCCCACGTAATAGCCTTGACAGGCCACAGACTCTCTCACATAGCTCGGGATTGCGTTTGTGAGGCATGGCTGAAGAGCCTGTTTGCCCGGCGGAAAATGGTTCCTCTGCTTCCAGTATCTCGGTACGCTGCAGTGCTCTGATCTCTGTGGCAAATTTTTCCAGTGAGCTGCCAATGATGGCCAGGGTAGTAACAAATTGAGCATGGCGATCACGCTGAATAATCTGGTTGGAAATAGGAGCAGCTTTCAGACCCAGACGGGAACAGGTCAATTCTTCTATCTCGGGAGGCACCGCTGCATAGGTGCCAACGGCACCTGATATCTTGCCTACCGAAATGTTTTGGTATGCTTCCTGCAGGCGATGCAGATTCCTTCTCATCTCCTGTGACCAGAGTGCCATTTTTAGCCCGAATGTAATGGGCTCAGCGTGTACTCCATGGGTACGCCCTATCATGATAGTATCCTTATGGGCAATTGCTTTTTCTTCCAGCACTTTGATCAGTCTTTTGGTGTCTTCCAGCAGCAATTCTGCGGCTTCTTTAAGCTGCAATGCTTGGGCCGTATCCATGACATCGGATGATGTAAGGCCAAGATGAATGAAGCGGGATTCCTCACCGATGGTCTCGCTGACTGCATTGAGGAATGCTGTCATATCATGGTGGGTAATGCGGAGGATCTCCCCCATACGTTTAAAGTTAACATGCGCTTTCTTGATTTCCGGTATGGCTTCCTTGGGGATACGGCCAATCTCGGCCCAGGATTCACACACGGCGATTTCCACCTGCAGCCATTTATCGAACTTATTCTTGTCCGACCAGATTTTTTTCATTTGGGGGCGTGAGTAGCGCTCAATCATCGGTCCCAGTCCTCACATTTCAGCCAGCTTTCTTTTATACTCGGTGAAAGCTTTGCGGATATGATCATATTTGTTAGCCAGGATCTGCACGGCCAGCAGCGCTGCGTTTTTGGCACCAGTTGATCCTATCCCCACGCAGGCTACCGGTACGCCACCTGGCATTTGAACTATTGAGTAAAGTGAGTCAATACCTTGCAGATCACTGGTTGGAAGCGGTACGCCGATTACCGGTAATGTAGTCCAGGACGCGATCACTCCGGGCAGGTGGGCTGCGTTGCCTGCGGCTGCTATGATGACTTCGAAGCCGCTGGCGGCGGCATCCAGCGCATACTTGCGTACACGATCGGGATTGCGATGGGCTGACAGTACGGAAAGCTCAAAATCGATTTTGAATTCTTTCAGTGTATCCAGCGCAGGTTGTATCAGCGGCTCATCCGTTTTACTGCCTATTATAACGGCAACCTTTTCCATCAGATCACCTCCCTTTCAGCGATGTCTTTGCGGTAGTGGCAATTGTCGAAACTGACAAAGTTAATATTGCTGTAGACTTTTTGCCGTGCTTCCTTTATCGTGTGGCCTGTCGCTGTCATGGTGAGCACTCTCCCGCCATCTGTAAAAATCTGTCCGTCCGCGCCTTTTTTAGCTCCCGCATAGAAAATGTTGATATCTTCGCTTAACCCCGGTGAAATTGTGATGGGAAGTCCGGTTCTATACTTGTCGGGATACCCCCCTGAAGCCATAACCACACCCACGCAGGCATCATTGCTCCATTCAATTTGGACCTGGTCAAGCCTGCCTGTAACAGTAGCGAGCATGATATCGCTCAGGTCTGACTTCAAGCGGGGTAAAATGACCTGCGTTTCTGGATCTCCGAAGCGAGCATTGAACTCAAGTACTTTTGGTCCCTGATCAGTTATAATCAGGCCGGTATACAGCACCCCACAGTAAGGATTACCAGCGTCTGACATGGCCTTTACTACAGGCTGAATGATAGTCTTTAATATGTGCTCTATCATTTTAGTATCAAAGAAACCCGGAGGGCTGTAGCTGCCCATGCCTCCTGTATTCGGCCCTCTGTCATTATCATAAGCCCTTTTATAATCGCAGGCTGGCACCATGGGTACAGCGGTCTTTCCGTCAGTGAAGGCAAGCAGGCTGACCTCCTTGCCGGAGAGGTATTCCTCGATGATGACCCGATCGCCCGCAGTGCCGAAAACTCTGTCTTTCATCATGTATTTGAGCGCTTCTTGAGCTTCCTGTATGGTGTTTGCCACGGTCACGCCCTTTCCTGCGGCCAATCCGTCAGCTTTGATCACTATGGGGGCTGGCTGAGACTGGAGGTATCGGAGCGCCTCCATATAATCGGTGAACGATCGGCCGGCGGCACAGGGGATGCTATGTTTTTGCATAAGGTTCCGAGCGAATACTTTACTCGATTCAAGCCTTGCTGCTTCCTGCGAGGGGCCGAACGCCTTAAGGCCTTTTTCCTGGAAACGGTTGACGATGCCAGCCGCCAGCGGCGCTTCGGGGCCTATAATGGCCAGGTCGATCTTCAGTTCAACGGATTTTTGCACAACAGCGAATATATCCGAAGAAGCTATATCCAGGTTTTGTGCAATCGCTGACGTACCGGCATTACCGGGGGCGACGAAAATTGAATCCACCCGGGTGCTTCCTGCCAATTTCCAGGCCAAGGCATGTTCCCGGGCCCCATTGCCGATAACCAGTACCTTCAAGACAGAAACACCTGCTACGGCTTATTCAGTTACTTTTTTAACGATATTCCTTTTGTGGCCCTTGATCTTACCGCGGTTTTTCTTGACCGCCTTGAGCTTAGGTTTATGCCCCATTTTTCACTGCCTTAATTCATTATTGAGTTTATCAGCCTGAACAGGATCAAGCTGTGTTAACAGCATGATCAGTTTGGCAACGTGAGTTTTTTTATCTTCCAGTATCTGTTCTATAACAGCAGCCGCATCCTCATTGTCGAGCATGTCGACCTGGGCTTCATATTCGTTGATCGATTTAAACTCGGCAACTATATCATCCCGTACCATTTCAAGATCCATGGAGGGCTCCAGTTCTCCGTCTTCAGCTTTTTCAAAAAGGTTATAATCCATTTAAATCATCCGGATTGGTGCAGGACGAATCACATGGGAATTAATCATATACAGATAATGACAAACAATGATGAAAGTATATAGTTTCAGGACTTCAAAATCAAGGAAGGTAATGTTAATAACTGATAGCAAATTAATCCCGCTGTAGAGGCAAAATCACCGCAGGATGCAATAAAGCAGATTATAGCGGAGCCGGTTATTTTGATTTGGACAGTGTCTTCTGCAGGTCTGCTTCCGTTAGACGAAGGATTACTGTATCGCCCACTGTTACGATGTCTTCCAATTTAATAACGTATTTTTTATTGAAACCGGCCTGTATGACGACATGATTGACTTTGGCAGACAATATATCGATGTCAAAATCGGAGATCTTACCTATTTTATCACCGTGAGAGCCGATGACTTCCTTGCCGATTAATTTCTTTACAAGCATTATATCTCCCTCCAGCGCATTCAGCACTAACCTGTTTTCGTGTTATTATTATACATTATATAATTAACGGTCAGATAGCAGGGTAGATGGCTACAGGCCATCAGATGGAGATGAATGTTTTACATAATATTTGGCGATGATAATTATCGCTGTCATGAAGCCCTTGTTAAGATAAAAGAGGAGCTGGGGAATCCTGATATAATCAGCGTAAATACCACTGTGCTTGATGGTCGCAAGCTCACATCCAAGGAGCTAAGTGAAGTATGTGACGTAGTGCCTTTTATGTCAGCGACAAGGCTGGTGATTGTTGAAGGTCTGTTAAAAAGATTTCAAGGTGGGGATAGGCAATCTCGCCTAAAAGGTAATGGCAATGGCCATGACGATATTTTAAAAGATTGGCAGTCTATGGCAGATTATATCAAAACTATGCCGCAAACAACTACGCTTGTGCTGTTTGAGACTGATCTCGATGTCAGAGCAAGTAACCCTATGCTCAAGGTTCTATTGCCGGCGGCAGATAAGTCGTTGGAACTCAATGAGATAAAAGGTAGGGAACTTGCAGAGTGGATCAGGTCCTATGCGGCGCAGCATGGTGGGAAAATAACAGCGCCGGCAGTCAGCCTGCTGGTTAATTACATTGGTGGAGACCTCTGGCTGATGGCGGGTGAGATTGACAAGCTGATCACCTATTGCAGTGGACGTGAAATCACTGAGAATGATGTAAAAGAGATTACAAGTTATGCCCGTGAAGATAATATATTCGACCTCGTTGATTCAGTACTCGAAGGTAGAATCAGGGAAGCTCAGCATATGCTCCATCGCATGCTCAAATATGGCACAGCACCGCAGCAAATACTGGCGATGATCGAACGTCAATTGATGATAATATTGCGCGTTAAAGATATTGGTACGGGAATGCCTGTTCAGGATATTAAAGAGCACCTGGGTCTACAACCAAGATACCCTCTGGATAAAACTATGAAACAGGCCGGGGGATTTACAATTGCCAGGCTCCGCAGGGCGTTTCACAGTCTTTTGGATACCGATGTGGCAATCAAGACCGGCAAATACGAGAATGAGCTTGCGCTGGACCTTATGGTCATAGAGCTTTGTAAGCACTGAAATCTTGCCTTCAATAGTGTTCGAGGTTACTCATTCTGATTCGTTTTGAATTAAGAGAGAGTGTCTATGGTAGCTATCGACTTTTGTTCTTTATTTGGCTACAATTGAATATACAGCAATTAGATATGTCAGATATGAAACGGGTACTGGCAGTTATACTGGCCGGTGGTGCCAGTGAACGTCTCAGCATACTGGCTGCTGAGCGTGCCAAACCTGCTGTACCTTTCGGCGGCAAGTACCGCATCATCGATTTCACGCTCAGCAATTGTTCAAACTCAGGCATCTATAATGTGGCAGTATTGACGCAGTTTAATCCACGCTCTCTCATCCAGCATATTGGGGTCGGCAGACCGTGGGATATGGACCGCACTCAGGGCGGCATTGTCATACTACAGCCTTTTCTCAGCAGGTCTGGGCGTAACTGGTATAAAGGTACGGCTGATGCTGTTTACCAGAACCTGTATTTCATTGTTGATCAGCGTGTGGATGAGGTATTAATACTCTCGGCCGATCACGTTTATAGCATGCGTTATGATCAGATGTTGGCCTCACACCGCAGTCGGCATGCTGATGTAACGGTAGCTGTCTATGAGGTTCCCCAGGAGGAGATACACAGGTTCGGTATAATCACAATTGATCATAATGGACGCATAGTTAATTTTGAGGAGAAGCCAAAAGAGGCTAAGAGTCGGCTTGCCTCCATGGGCATCTATATTTTTAATAAAAAGGTGCTGGTAGATGCTTTGGAGGAGATGGTTAGCCAAGACAAAGGGAATGATTTCGGCAACAATGTCCTGCCTAACCTGATAGGTAAAGCCGAGGTCTACAGTTTCCGTTTTCATGGTTACTGGAGAGATGTAGGGACGGTGGATGCTTACTGGCAGGCTAATATGGACTTAATTGTGGACCTTCCGGAATTAAACTTATATAACCCTGAGAACGAGGTGAGGACAGTACATCAAGAATATCCGCCCGTCAAGTTTGGCCCCAAAGCGCAGATTGGCCGTGCCCTGATCTGTAATGGCGCGATCATCAATGGCACTGTGATCGACTCAATTATCTCGCAGAAGGTCTTTGTTGAACAAGATGCTGTTGTGAGGAATTCGATTATCTTTGAAGATACTACTATTGGGCGGGGAACGATAATCGAGAAAAGTATTATAGACAAGCAGGTGTGGATCAGCCGTAACTGCCAGATTGGTGTGGGGGATGATTATACTCCCAACAAAGAAGAACCTGACCATTTGAATGCAGGTATTACGTTGGTTGGCAAAGGCGCCAGGGTACCTGCCGATACCTTGATAGGCAAAAATTGCAAAGTTGAGCCGTGGGTAGAGTTAACTGACTTTTCGGATCAGCAGATATCCAGCGGGGAGACAGTCAAGAACAAGAAACCTAAACGTTACCCGTTGTAGTAGCCGACAAAATAATAGCACCTCTTAATTTTAAGTTATGAACATTCTGTTTATCGCTGCCGAGATGGCGCCTTTTACCAAGGTGGGTGGACTGGCGGATGTAGTAAGATCTTTGCCTGCAGAGTTAAATAAACGAGGGCATGATGTGCGTGTGATTATCCCGAAATACGGATTTGTTGATTACAGCCAGTATGCTATAACTCCTGTAATTAATGATCTGGTCGTTTTCTCACTGGGTGAATACCGCAAGGTATCCGTAGAAGCGTTATCAGTCGAAGGCCTGCGGGTCTATCTTCTCGGTGGCGATATCTTCAGTCGAACTCTATCTGTTTATGGTGGGGATGAGATAGAGAAATTTTTTGTGTTCTGTGAGTCTGTGTGTGAGGTCACGCCTTATCTAGGCTGGCAACCAGAGATCATTCATTGTCATGACTGGCATACTGCTCTACTGCCTTTGCTTGTACGTAACTGCTATCCCTCTTGTCGCAGCGTGTTTACGATCCACAATGTGGGATATCAGGGTAATTTTGATGAATATACCCTGTACCGATCAGGGCTGGGTGGATACTGGCAGGCCAGCCTGTCCGGCGGCCCTGGCATTCCTCGGAATTTTTTAGCTCAGGGCATTCTTTGGGCCCACATGATTAATGCCGTGAGTGAAACCTACGCCAGGGAGATACTAACGCCTGAACAGGGCTATGGCATGCAGGAGCTTTTGCAGTTTCGCAAAGATAGCCTGACGGGCATTATTAATGGTCTGGATGGTGGGGAATATGATCCTGCCTCAGACATGCTGATCTCAACTACTTATACGCCAGGGGATCTGGTAGGCAAGAGCCTGAATAAGCAAGCGCTGCAAAAAGCTGCAGGGCTGCAACCAAGACCTGAGGTGCCGGTGGTGGGAATGGTATCGCGTTTGGATGAGCAAAAAGGGATTGATATCATTGTGCAGTCGATATCTGCCGTTCTAACCGAAACTGATATGCAGTTTGTATTTTTAGGCACTGGGAAGGAATATTACGAAAGGGCATTGAAGGATCTGGAAGTCGCGTATCCCTATAATATAAAGGCCTTTATTACCTTTGATGATAGGTTAGCCCATCTTATCTATGCTGGGTCGGATATTTTCCTGATGCCCTCCCTCTGGGAGCCATGCGGGCTGAGCCAGATGATAGCCATGAAGTATGGGGCTGTGCCGGTGGTGCGCAAAGTGGGCGGTCTGGCAGATACTGTGCCGAATTTAAGCAGCGATCTGATGAAGGGTAGAGGGTTCGTCTTTGAAGATTATTCCGCAGGTGCGCTAACAGATTCGTTAAAGACTGCTGTAGCTGCTTTTCAAGAGAAGGATGCCTGGGAACGGGTGGTAACGAGGATAATGCAGCAAGACTTTTCCTGGAAAGGGCCGGCTGAAAAATATGAAGAGCTATATAAAAGGGCTATGGAGCTAAAATGAAAAATGCTGATAAACCGGTGGTAGCAATAGATATTGGGGGGACTAAGATCATAGCTACCGTTGTTAATCGCAAAGGCGAAATGTTGTCGCGTGTATATTGCCTTACCCTTTCTGAGCAGGGGCCGGAGAAGGTGATCAGCCGTCTTATTTCCCTTATCAGGCTAGTGGTAAATCGCTGCGGTTATGAGATGAAAGAAATAGGCGGCATTTCACTGGCAGTTGCTGGCCTGATTGATATTAACCGGGGTTTGGTCACAGTAGCACCCAATCTGCCCCACTGGGAAGATGTCTGCCTGGGTGATGTTCTCCATGATGAGTTTAAAATCCCGTCATTTTTATTAAATGATGGCAGTGCTGCCGCACTGGGAGAGCATTGCTTTGGTGCCGGCATCGGCATTGATAACCTCATTTATATGACAGTGAGCACAGGAATAGGTGGTGGGTTTATCTTGGATGGCAAGCTGTTTAATGGCACGGATGGCAGTGCTGCTGAGGTCGGGCATATGATCGTGATGGCGGATGGTCCTGCCTGCCCGTGTGGCCAGAAGGGTTGCTTGGAAGCACTGGCTTCGGGCACAGCGATTGCCCGCATGGCCCGAGAGCATTTGATGGAAGGGCAAGAGAGCAGCATAGCTGACATCGTGGGTGACGATCTTGACTCTGTAACGGCAGAGCATGTTGCCCAGGCTGGGAAGAAAAGAGACGCGGTTGCACTTGCTGTAATTCGGGAGGCTGCCTACTATCTGGGTATAGGACTTTCGAACCTGGTTAACCTGTTAAATCCGCAGATGATTATTATCGGGGGAGGGGTTTCGGCCATGGGCGAGATGATATTACGTCCAGCTAGAAAATCGATGAAAGAACATGCGTTTAGGTTGCCAGCTTACACTGTGCGTGTGGTTAGATCGAAACTGAGCCCGGATTCCGGTATCCTGGGTGCTGCTGCTTATGCTTATCTAAAATTGGGAGGGGGAAGATGATATACTGGGCACCGCTTTTTCATTTTTATCAGCCTCCGACTCAGCTGCCTGCCGTTGTGATGAAGATCAGCAATGAGTCCTATCGTCCTATCATGGATGTTTTCGAGGACTTTCCACATGCTAAGGCGACCTTTAACATTAATGGCGTGCTTACAGAGATGCTGGCGCTTTATGGCCATACTGATATCCTGGATAAAATGAGGAAGCTGGCTGATAACGGTCAGATTGAATTTACTGGCTCGGGAAAATACCATCCTATCCTGCCTCTTATCCCCCGGGAGGAGATGGAAAGGCAGATACGGCTTAACCACAGCACCAACAAACAATACTTGGGTGATGCCTATCGGCCCAGGGGCTTTTTCCCACCGGAGATGTGCTATTCCAAGGATATCGTTGACCCTATTATCCAGTCACGCCATGAATGGATCATCGTCAGCGGCATAGCCTGTCCTGTAGGCTGGCCTATGGATGTGATACATCGGATTGATAATGTTGATGGGGATATAGCCGTCTTTTTCCGTGACGACATACTCAGCAATAAGATTAGCTTCAAAGATGTAGACGGCAAAGGCTTTATTGAGCATCTCAAGCAGCTGCATCAAGGAAGTGGTGATATCTATGTCATCACGGCTATGGATGCCGAGACATTCGGACACCATATCCCGCACTGGGACAAGCTCTTTTTATCACAGGTCTATGAGACACTGGTCCCCAATCCCGGATATCCTGGCGTGATGAGAGAGCAAAAGCCGCTGGCGGGACAGCACAGAAAGCTATTTGAATATGAAAAATCTCGGGATGAGCATGAAATCAGGACTGTGAAGATCAGCGAATTACTGGATATCTTCCCCAAAGGCGAGAAAGTAGCTCCCAAGCCTTCTTCATGGAGCACCTCAATTGATGATATCAAAAGAGAGAATTACTATCCTCTATGGAAAGATCCTAACAATCCCGTGCATGCTCTACAATGGGAACATCTTGATATTGCTATGGTAATGACATATAGAGCAATGAAAATAGCGGATAACCCTGCAAGCCACCAATTCGCCAGTAATGCCAGAGCTATTCTTGACTCTGCCCTACATAGTTGCCAGTTCTGGTGGGCCAGTAAGAAACCCATGTGGGATATCAATATGGTCTATCGTGGCCTCAATCTCCAGCGTGAGGCCTTGCTTAACGCTTACAAATCAATTTCTTTAAGTGGACGTACTCCACAAACAAAACGGAGATTTTATTATCTGGTTGTGGCTGCACGCCATATTTATACACAGATAACCGACTACCTTTATACCGAGTTGTGAATGACATGAATTAAAAACAAGGCTGTTAAGGACTTAGTTAATGAAATCTAAAGAGCTTATAGGCAAGGAAGTCATTGATGCTGAAGCCAGGTATATGGGTACCATCAAAGACATGGAAATCGATTTGAAGAGATGGGCTGTAACGGGCGTGGTCGTAAAGACCGGATTTTTGCGCAGCAAGGTTGTTGCAGTTTCCGATATAGACAAGGTCGGTGACAAGGTCATGCTGAAGGTTACACTTGACCGGGTACAGAACCTCTGAGGACCAACGGGTATCTGCTGTTATGAAACGAATATTTTTGGGCCTGGCCATACATAACCATCAGCCACTGGGTAACTTCCCCTGGGTATTTGAAGATGCCTACAGGCAAGCCTACCTGCCCATGCTGGAGGCACTCGAGCGTCATCCATCAGTCTATGTCTCATTGCATTATAGTGGTTGCCTGATCGACTGGCTGCTGAGCAATCATCCTGAATTTTTTAGCCTCCTTCAGCAGATATATAAGAGGGGTCAGATCGAAATAATGGGAGGGGGTTATTATGAGCCTATCCTGCCCTCCATACCCGTTGCCGACAGGTTTGGCCAGATTATGAAAATGAGCGATTTCATCGAAAGTCAATTCGGATCGAAGCCGGCCGGACTGTGGCTGGCTGAACGTGTTTGGGAGCCGTCTTTACCCTCTATTCTGGAAAGGACGGAAATCGGATGGACCATGGTCGATGATACTGCTTTTAAAATGGTGGGAAAGGAGGTTGGTGAGCTCAACGGATACTATATTACTGAAGACCAAGGCTGCTTTCTAAAGGTCTTTCCCATCAGCAAACAACTGCGCTATTCCATTCCCTGGCACACGGTGGATGATGTGATTGGGTATCTGAAAGCCAATGCGGCTGAGGATGGTACAAGCATACTTGTCCTGGGTGACGACGGCGAGAAATTCGGTGTTTGGCCGGAGACTTACCAGCATTGCTGGGAGAACAGATGGGTTGATAATTTTTTCACGGCAATTGAACAAAACAGCGAATGGCTGTCCACCATCAGGCTGGGCGATTACGCCTCCCTCTATCCTTCGAACGGCAGGATCTACCTGCCTTGTGCCTCCTATGATGAGATGATGGAGTGGTCACTGCCGCCCGATAAGTCCGTAGAATTGACCGAGCTGAAGCATAAGCTGGCGGGCCGGGAACCGGTACTCCAGTATATTAATAGCGGTTTCTGGCGTAATTTCATGGCCAGGTATCCCGAGATCAATCGCATGCACAAAAAGATGTTGCTGGTGCATGAGAAGGTCTATAAGGCTCGAATGGCCACGGGCAGTGAGGA
>DFZI01000009.1:195-40198 GCA_002383665.1 Dehalococcoidia bacterium UBA4060 | reverse complement strand
GATGGTGACGTTGAAGTACTGACTGAAGGCAGTGATTTTAACCTGTATTTCAGCCCGGCAGAAGGGGGTTCACTTTTTGAGTGGGACCTGCGCAGGCAAGCCTATAACCTGCTCAGTACTATGACGCGCAGACCTGAATGGTATCACAAAAGACTGCTGGAAGATGCCAGAAAGGAAAAAACAGAAGTCACGACGGGAAGCGTGAAAAGCATTCACGATATTGTACGTATCAAGGGAAATGAAGCCGATCTCATTCCGGTTTATGATAAACTGCCGAGATCGAGCCTGCTCGACCATTTTTTCAGCCGGAGTGTGCTATTGAAGGACTTTGCGGACAATAGTTATACAGAATCAGGCGGGTTCACCTGTACTCCTTACCAGTACAGAGTGGATAATGGCAGGATCATACTGGCCTGCCGGGCCGGGGTGAATGTGGGACTAAATAAGGCTGATGTTTTGCTGGAAAAGATAATCATTCCGGTTGAAGGACAGGAGCGTCTGAAGGTTGAATATCGGTTTGCTAATAAGGGTAAAGTCATGCTTGATTCTATTTTCGGATGTGAGTGGAACTTTAACCTTCTGGGTGGTGGGCACAATGAGAGTGCATACTATCGGGTGGAGGGGGCAGACATCGGTGATCCACATCTTGATTCCAGTGGAGAGATATCGCAGGCTGAGCACCTGAGTATGGGCAACAGCTATTTGGGGATTGAACTGGAGCTTAACCTGGAAAGGCCTCTTACGCTGTGGAGATTCCCCGTGGAAAGCCTGTCTAACTCGGAAGGCGGGATTGAGAAGGTCTATCAGGCCAACTGTCTGCTTATACTTCTGCCGGTGCAACTCGACCCCGGGGGAGAGTTGCAGTTTAAATTTACCTGGCAGGTGAGGGACATACGGGCTTAGCGTAAAATTATCTATGTTTAATCCATAGTCTGGCGACTTTAAATTTTATTAGGATAGATGGCTGTTACACCACTGCGTAAACAATATCTGCAAATTAAAAAGCGCTTTCCTGGCGTGATTGTTTTCTTCCGGCTGGGGGACTTTTATGAGACATTTGATGAGGATGCTCGCATAACCTCACGTGAGTTGGAGATCGTACTTACTTCGCGAGAGATGGGCAAGGGCCACAAAGTCCCACTGGCCGGTATACCCTACCATGCATTGGATAATTACCTTTCCCGACTGATCAGCCGCGGCTACAAGGTAGCTATCTGTGAGCAAATGACACCGCCTGGTAAAGGACTGGTGGAAAGAGATGTAATACGAGTGGTTACACCGGGCACGGTTATTGAGCCGGGGCTGCTATCTGACAAAAGTAATAACTATCTGGTGAGCCTGGTGTTAGAGAAGGACAAGGCTGGAATTGCCCATGTTGATATCACCACCGGCGAATTTGCTGTAGCACAGATCCCCGCAGAGAAAGTGGTGGATGAGATTGCCAGACTCAACCCGGCGGAGATCATCGTGCCACAGTCAAGTTCTTATGAGATATCCGGTGGTGCCAGGAATATAACCAGGTACGATGACTATTATTTTGATCTGGAGANNGGCGGCAGGGGCTATCATCGGGTATCTGCGAGATAACCAGAAGGCGGCTCTTGGTTTGCTGACGAGGTTGTCTACTTATTCGATAGACTCATTCATGACACTGGATATTCATACCATCCGCAATCTGGAGCTCTACAATAGTCTGCGCTGGGGTACTTCAGCAGGTTCGTTGCTGGGTGCTATAGATATGACCAGAACCTCGATGGGAGGAAGGCTGCTGAAAAAATACCTGGGGCAGCCTCTGCTTGATCTTGAGGAGTTACGGAAGAGACAGGATGCGGTCGATTGGTTCTTCCACAATACGCTCGCCCGGTGCTCGGTTATGGAGTTGTTATCCGACATGCCAGATATGGAGCGTATCATCAATCGTGTAAGGAGCAATACGGCAAGCACAAGGGATCTCGTATCTTTAAAAATAGCATTGCAGAAGCTATCAATGATCAGGGACATATTAACCGACAATAAGGCGCTGTCATATTTGACAGCACTGCTCAAGCCCTGCCCGGATATTGTTGAGCTGATTGACAGGTCGATCGTGGATCAGCCTGCGGCGAATTTCGACCATGGAGGTGTGATACGGGAAGGTTTTTCCGAAGAGTTGGACAAAGTACGCTCTATGGCCCATGATGCCAGACAGTTCCTGGCGGGTCTGGAGAAGCAGGAGAGGGAACGTACCGGAATCAAGTCGCTCAAGCTCGGCTATAACCGTGTGTTCGGCTACTACATCGAGGTTTCACGAGCAAACCTGGGATCGGTGCCCGCCGACTACATCAGGAGGCAGACGCTGACCAATGGCGAGCGCTTTTATACGCCCCAGTTAAAGGAGTATGAGTCCCTCATATTGAATGCTCAGGACAGGATGGTGGAGTTGGAGAAGTCTATTTTCATGCAGGTTTGTGTTCAGGTTGCTGCCTCAGGTGAGATTGTACTGGCTTCGGCTGCAGCCGTGGCTGAGATCGATGTATTTTCGGCTCTGGCTGAGATGGCTGTGCGCTATGGCTATGTGAGGCCCAGATTGAATGACGGGGATTCTATTGTGATAAAGGGAGGCAGGCATCCGGTTGTCGAGCAAGCTCTGGGCAGTGGGGGCTTCACGCCCAATGATACTATCCTATCCTGTAAAGACAATCAATTGATTATATTGACGGGTCCCAATATGGCCGGAAAGTCCACCTATCTGAAGCAGGTAGCCTTGATCGTATTACTGGCACAGATAGGCAGCTTTGTACCGGCGGACGAGGCAGAGATAGGAATTGTCGACCGTATTTTTACCCGCATCGGAGCTCAGGAGGATATCGCCGCCGGGCAGTCCACTTTCATGGTTGAGATGATCGAGGTGGCCAATATATTAAATAACGCTACATCGAGGTCACTGTTGATACTGGATGAGGTGGGACGTGGCACCAGCACCTATGATGGCCTTTCCATTGCCTGGGCCGTGATCGAGTATATACATAATAATGCCCGTCTTCGTGCCAGGACACTCTTTGCCACGCACTACCATGAGCTTATTGAGCTGGCAGCTTCGTTACCCAGGGTGAAAAATTTCAACATGGCTGTGGCCGAGGAGGAGGGAAGGGTTATTTTTCTGCGCCGTGTCGTGCCAGGTGGTGCCGATAAAAGCTATGGCATACATGTAGCCAGGCTGGCAGGATTGCCTAAAGCTGTGATTCACAGAGCTGAAGAGATTTTAATGACGCTGGAGCAGGAGCAGGCGCATAGTAAGAGCGGCTCGGGTTATAAGAAAAATGGCGAACAAACTTTGCAGCTATCGATTTTCGGTATGGAATCGAAGGTTGAGGAGGAGCTTAAAGCACTGGATATTGATTCTCTCTCGCCCATTGAGGCTATTAACAAACTTTATGAGCTTAAGAAGAAAGCCGAAGGGAAATAGCCACCCTGGATGGCGTCAGGATAGCTATTAAAGCTTCAATTGGTTATATTTATGTCTTTAGTCCACGATGGCCACGACCCTGGCCCATCCAGCGCTGCCGCCCGTTATTTTGACCGGGAAGCAGGCAACTTTAAAGCCGAACGGCTTGGGCAGTGTGTCGAGGTTGGCCAGTTTTTCAATATGGCAGTATTCTTTCTTAATACCGGCCTTGTGCGCAGTCCAGAGCAGGCTCCTATCGCCGGTCTTGAGGAACTCCTCCTTGATCTTGAAGAAAGGCCTGTCCCATCCCCAGGCATCAATGCCCATCACACGGCAACCCTGGTCGATTAGCCATAAGGTGGAAGCCTCGGTCATGCCGCAACCTGCATCAAAATATTCCGGCTTTCCCCATAGCTTATCAGCACCTGTTTGAATCATGACGATATCCCAGGGCTTGAGGGTATACTTGATCTTGGCAAGTGCCTTTTTGACATCGTCTACCGTTACGCCTGAAGCGGGTTCTTTCCAGCGCATATCGAGCACCACGCCATCATGAAAGAACCAATCCAGCGGCATCTGTTCGATGGTGCGTGCTTTCTTTCCTTCGGATACAGGGGCATAGTGCCAAGGTGCATCGACATGTGTACCGGCATGGGTACCGAGATTACAGGAATCGTTGGCCCAGCCGAGCTTGTCAGGACAGTCATCCTTCTTCCCGCCCATGAACATCTCCATGGCAGGCAAGCTCTGTAGATGGTCCTCATGCTGTATTTTTACCGGAATTGCCTCACTCGGACTGTCTTCAGTCGGAACGCTTAAATCGTAAAACTTTGTCATCTCAGCCCTCCTTATTTTCGGGGTTTTATGCCCAGTATCTTCCTGGCTTCATCGGGTGTAGCCGGTGTGCGTCCGAGGCATGATGCAATCCTGACCGCCCATTCCACCTGTTCCCAGCTTCCTTTAGCCAGCTCTCCGTTGGGGATACGGAGGTTATCTTCCAGCCCTACCCGCATATGGCCGCCCATCAGACAGGACTGTGTTACTGCCGGGGACTGGTCCCGAGCCACTCCGCATGTTGTGAATGTCGATCCCTCGGGCAACATATCAACAAGGCTTGCAAAAGTTATAGGCCTGAACCTGAAACCGCCAGCCGTGCCCCACACGAAATTAAAGTTGTAGGGTTTAGTAAAAAATCCCTGTTTTGATATGATGTACCAGTTGTCCAATCCACCTATATCATATAGCTCAGGCTCAGGTTTGGTGCCCTGAGCTTCCATTGTTTTGCCGAATTCCTGGAGCATGGTAAAGGTATTGGTGAAGACAGTGTCTACATTTATTTTACCCGTCTTCCTGTCGACCATGGCGAAATTCATTGTATTAGTATTGAGGGACGATACCTCCGGTTTAAGCTCGATGATGGGGGCCATCCTGTCTTCATAAGCATTACCCACACCGGAAGTTACGTTGATGATCAACTCGGGTACACGTTGCTTAATGGCATCATAGATCGATCTAACAATGGCAACATCCGGCGTGGGAACACCTGTCTTGGGATCACGCCCATGCATGTGTACCATGGCTGCCCCGGCTTTGTAAGCTTTATAGGCTTCCTCGGCAAATTCGGCAGGAGTGTAGGGCACGGCGCTGTTTTGCTGTTTGTAAGGCCAGGAACCTGATAATGCGGCTGTTATGATAACCTTATTCTCCATAAAAACCTCCAAAAATTTAAATGATGTTAGAAAATAAATGAGTCCTGATTTTTGTAATGTAAGTAAGATATGGCTTGCTGTTTGCTTCTACCTCTCCACTATGATGCAGATTTTACTGTTACATCTTGACATTGTATGGTGCATTGTATACTATGTGGTGTACAATGTCAATAGATTTCCCCGATGATTTGGGGCAGGAAGAAATGCCGGCGGAAAAGATAATCAAACCCAGAAAGAGACTGGGAGTGCAGGCACGTGAAAAACTGGAGCATTTTATTGCGACCGGTGTACTCAGGCCGGACCAGAGGTTGGTCGAGCAGGATCTGGCTGAAAGGTTGAGGTTAAGTCGTACACCATTGAGAGAAGCGCTTCATCAGCTTGAGGTTAAGGGCTATGTAGTTAAAAGTCCTTCTTCCGGTTACGTTGTTGCCTATCATACCAAGGATGATATTAAAGATATTTTTGAGGTCAGGGAAATTCTCGAGACAAGAGCAATGCAACTGGCTTGTACTTGCATTAAACAGGATCAAATCGGCAGGGCTACCGAGTATTTAGACCATGAAAAAGATTCTTTAAAATCAGCATCGGCCATGTGGCATTGGAATGACCTGTTTCATGACGAGATGTATAGCGCCTGCGGAAATAAATTGCTGATTTTTATGATACAGAATGTACGGGATAAAGATCGTGTGATAAATATGGCAAGGGGTTTTAGAGATGGCGATTTCCCTAAGATACATGAAGAGCATGTACAAATTCTTGAAGCAGTTAAAAGGAGGGATAAGCGCAGAGCGGCAATGGCCGTTAAGCGTCATCTGAGGATGCTGCTGGAAGTATATTTGCGATGACGATGTTGTGCGGTCAGGTATTGAATGGCAGTCGACTAAATATAGTGGAGGTGAATTTAATAATATGCGGTCTCTAATGTAAATAACATTCACGTAACATACCGTGATTGTGGTTTCAAATTTTTTAAGGAGGTTTTAATGAAGCATTCCGTTTTTGGTAAATTCAAGTGGTTGGCCTTTATATTATCGATCATCGCTGTTTTTTCTGTATTGCTGGCTGGCTGTGCGCAGCAGGCACCCGCAGCAACCACAGCCGAAACCCTTAAAACACCTATCAGGATTGGTGGTACATTACCCCTGACTGGTGGTTATGCCGATACGGGAAAACCTGTTTATGAAGGTTACAAGCACTGGGTGGAGGTAACCAACGCAGCTGGTGGGCTGCTTGGCAGACAGGTGGAACTGACGATTTATGATGATGCAAGTGATATCAAGAACGCAGTAACACTCTTGGAAAAGCTGATTACAGTTGATAAAGTTGATCTGCTAATCGGTGGCTATCCGGGGACTGCCTGTGCGGCACAGATGCCTGTAGCCGAGCAGTACAAAAAAGTTTATGTATCAATGGGTGGCCATATGGCTTCTTTTCTTAAGGGCTATACATACTCCTTTGGCGCGCCTCCACTGATGGGGCAGTGGTGGTTCGAAGGGATATATAATTGGCTGGGTACAATGCCAACTGACCAGCGCCCCAAGACGGTCGCTATGTTCTATATGAACACTCCTGTGGGCATGGCAGTGCAGGAAGGTGCTTCTGAACGTTACAAGTCACTGGGTATAGAGGTGCTCACCAATGAGAAATATGATCTGCCGCTGGCCAGCGCTGATTCAATCGTGGCCAAAGCCAAGGCGGCTAACGCGGAGATTTTCGTATCCGGTGGCATGATGCCTGATGGTGTGCTCACAGTGAGGGCCTGTAAGACACAGAATTATAATCCCAAACTTTACCTCCAGGCCATTGGCTCTCTTGCAACGGCTTGGGTGGAGCAGCTTGGATCTGATGGTAACTACATATGTTCAGGCAACTGCATGAGCTACAAATTGCCTTTCCCGGGCGTTGCCGAGTTGAATAAATGGTATACCGATACTCATCCAGGGGCTGCCAATGCTCCTGATTACTTCCTTTTTGGGTATTGCTGGACGCAGGTGCTCCAGAAGGGTGTTGAAGGAACGAAAAGCTTGGATGATACCAAGATCAGGGATTGGCTGAAGAGTAACGAGGTAAGTTGCATCGGGGGTAATTTCAAATTTGATTCAAAAGGTCTGCCCACCCCGTACAACTATGCTACGCAGATTATCAATCAGAAAGTCGAGTTGATTTGGCCTCTTGATGTGCGTACACATGAGCCTATCTATCCCAAGCCCGAATGGGGTAAATAAATTCCTGGATTAATTGTAAGGAGCCAGTAGCAGAGAAGGGGAGTATGGATAGATCTGGAACATCCTGCTCCCCTCCAGCAAAACTGGGTTCGGCTAATATATAGATGTTAAGCGGATATGAAATTGCGCATGGATTGATTGGCGGCATTTTTGTTGGCCTTGTTTACGCATTGCTCAGTGCGGGTTTCAGCCTTACATGGGGTGTAACGCGCGTGATTAACCTTGCTCATGCAGCATTTGCACTTATCGGCAGCTATATCACACTGACATTGCTGGAGCTGGCTGGCGTTGATCCATTAATCTCGATTTTGTTTATCGTCCCAGTGCTATTTATACTGGGATTAGGCATGCACTACTTTATGATTAAACCTACGGCCAAGCGTACAAAAGATATAACCAGTGCTTCGATGGTGCTAAGTTTTGGATTGTATATGATTGTGGAAAACCTGCTTGTAGTTATCTTTAAATCCGATGACAGAGTATTGCATTCCAGATATTCGGATTTGTCATTTCACATCGGCCCTATATCAGTGGCAATGACCAGTGTAACCAGCCTCGCAATCGCCGTTGTTTCCCTGGGTGTAATTTATTTCTTCCTTAACCGTACTTATACGGGCAAGGCAGTACGAGCTGTGTGGCAGGACATGGACGGTGCCATGTTATCTGGTATCAACGTGGAGAGCGTCACTGCTATTACCTACGGTTTATCACTGGCTTCTGCCGGCGTAGCTGGACTTTGTCTGGTGCTGATGTATTCTGTAACGCCCTATATCGCTTTTTCGTGGCTGATATATATCTTTCTCATTGCTATCATGGGTGGTCTGGGTAGCATAGTGGGAGTGACGGTGGGTGGGCTGATTGTCGGCTTGATCGTCAGCCTGGGATCAGTCTTTATACCTTTTGCCTATATTAATCTAGTGCTTTTTGTATTACTTATAGTTGTTCTGATAGTCAAACCGACGGGATTATTTCGGAGATAAATAATGATGGATATGAGAAATCTTAATATGCTGAAGAAGACAATCCCGTGGGTTATTATCGTCTTGCTGGCTGTTTTCCCGTTGCTCAGCCCCGATATTTTCTTCCTCTCTATAGGTGTTATTCTTTTTATGTATATAGCGCTGGGCAGCAGCTGGAATATTATAGGTGGCTATGCTGGCTATCTCAGCTTCGGCCACGCTGCATTTTTGGGCATAGGTGCTTATGTTGTTGCTTTAATGTTAATTAATTATGGTATCTCGCCATTCATAACCTGTTTACTGGGCGGCCTGCTGGCAGCTCTTTTTGCTTGGATAGTGGGGTTTCCTGTACTCAGGCTCAAAGGGCCGTATTTTTCACTGGCCACGCTGTGCCTGGGATTGGCTGTGCCGGTAATTGTTATTAATCTTCCTGCATCGATTTATGGTGGGGCCACTGGGTTATTCATGCCACTGCTACCTGTAGATATATTTGTCAACAGGACTATTTTTTACGAGATTATGCTGGCGCTTGCTGTGGTCACAACGTTGATAAGCCGCTGGATCTTACAGTCCAAATTTGGACTGGGCCTGAAGTCAATTCGCGAAAATGAAAGCACGGCTGAAACCATAGGCATTAATTCGACCCGACTAAAAACCATGGCCTTCGTGTTGAGCGCCTTCCTGGTGGGCATCATCGGTGGCATCTATGCATATTATCGTACTTACATACATCCCACGACTGTTTTTGATACAAACTTGTCAATCCAAATCGTTTTAATGGCGCTGTTTGGGGGAGCTACCACATGGCAGGGACCGGTTATAGGTGCGGCAATACTGGTTATTATTGATCAGGTATTGATAACGGCTTTCCCGGGTGCTCCGGCTGAGATATCGAGGCTGGTCTATGGTCTGATACTTGTACTGGTTATTATGTTTATGCCGCATGGTATTATGCACTATATACTGAACTGGCTAAAATCAAGGCAATTGGAAGCGGAGGACCAGGAGGTGCAGAAATCGTGTTAGAAGGAAAAAATATTACCAAGAGATTCGGAGGCCTATGCGCATTGAGCGATCTAAGCTTTAAAGTGGAAAAAAATGAGATTGTTGGATTGATCGGTCCCAATGGATCAGGAAAAACTACCTTATTTAACGTGATCTCAGGCCTATATAAACCTGATGAGGGCAGTCTGTTTTTGAAAGAGACGAATATCACTAAGTGCAAACCGTATGAGATCGCTAAGATGGGGTTAGGAAGGACTTTCCAGATCGTGCAGCCGTTCGAGGAGATGACATTGCTGGAAAACGTGGCTATCGGCGCTCTTTATGCTTCTGGCGAACAAAATATTAAAAGGGCTAAAGAGAAAGCAATGGAGATATTGCAGTTCGTGAAATTGAAGCATAATCCCCTGCATTTGGCCAGTGAGTTGGCATTGCCTGACAGGAAACGGCTGGAAGTAGCCAGAGCACTGGCCATAGATCCAGATATTATTCTCCTGGACGAAGTCTTTGCAGGTCTGAATGAGACGGAAGTAAATGAAGCTATTGACCTCATCTTCAGGATGCGAGAGGTAAAGGGAATCACAGTATTCATGGTTGAACATGTACTCAGTGCTATTATGAAGACATGTTCGCGTGTAATTGTACTTGATTATGGCCAGAAGTTGGCTGAGGGGACACCGCGGGAAGTGTCCCAGAATGCCCGCGTCATTGAAGCCTATCTGGGAGGAACCGTATGCTCGAACTAAAAAGCATTGATGTATTTTATGGGCACCTTCAGGCAATCTGGGATGTATCCATCAGTGTAAAGTCAAACGAATTCATCAGCATTCTCGGATCGAACGGGGCTGGGAAAACAACGCTGCTCAATACTATCGTTGGGCTGAACAAGGCGGCTGCTGGAAGCATCGAATATAAAGGGATTAGGATAGATAATCTGCCGCCTTATAAAATCTGTGCCATGGGCCTGATACTGATACCGGAGGGGCGTAAGATATTCCCTATGATGAGCATGCTGGAAAACCTGCAGATGGGTGCGTATCTGCCTGGACCCAGGAAGACTGTAAAGCAAAACCTGGATAAAGTGTATGCTATCTACCCGATATTGAAAAAAAGAGCAGGGCAACTTGCTGGTACTTTGTCGGGTGGTGAGCAGCAAATGCTGGCTATCGGGCGCGGAATAATGAGCAATCCCGAACTGCTAATGCTGGATGAGCCGACACTGGGTCTTTCACCCAAGCTGGCACTGGAAATGCTATCCTCACTTAAGAACTTGCATACACAGGGTATGACACTGGTGCTGGTATCCCAAGAGACTATGCAATGCCTGCAATTGGCTGAGAGGGCATATGTTCTGGAGAATGGGCGTGTGGCGCTGGAAGGCCAATGTTCTACCCTGCTGGCTGACGATAAGGTCCGCAAGTCTTATATGGGTATTTAGCTCTATCCCTGACTCCTTATTGTTGTGGCACTGTGACTTTTATCTTATATCAGCCTGATTATCTCAATATTATCAAAAACGAAGATCGTATTAATCAGCCGATATATTGACATAATCCTATCAAAAATAGAAATATACTTCAAAAAGTGCTATATTCTTGACTTTATGAAAGAGAAGATTGAGCTGATGGCCAGAGGAACGGTGACGTCCCCAAAGGGATTCCTGGCAGGCGCAGCAGGGGCCGCAGTCAAATATAAGGGGCGGCTGGACCTGGGCATTCTGTATTCCGAGATGCCAGCAATGTCAGCGGCAGTCTTTACAGGTAACAGGATAAAGGCGGCACCCATATTGATCAGCATGAAACACCAGGAGCTGGGGAAGGCCAGGGCTGTGGTCGTAAATTCGGGATGTGCCAATGCCTGCACGGGTGATAAAGGTATCATGGATGCTGAAGAGATGGCAGAGGCAACAGCGTTCAAACTGGGTATCGAACGGAGAGAGGTATTAGTAGCCAGCACCGGCGTGATCGGTGTTCAAATGCCAGTGGACCGTATTAAAGCAGCTATTCCCCGGATTAAATTGAGCAGGAATGGCGGTCACAGACTGGCCAGGGCTATTATGACCACCGATACACATCCCAAGGAGATTGCCCTGCGGGTCACCGATGATACAGGGCGATACGTAATTGGCGGCATTGCCAAGGGATCTGGCATGATACATCCCAATATGGCTACACTGCTAAGTTTCCTTTCAACAGATGCCATGGTTTCGCCGGAATTTTTGCGGAAGGCATTGAAAACTGCGGTAGACATGAGTTTTAATATGATCACGATTGATGGTGATACCAGTACCAACGACATGGTTTCAATCATTGCCAATGGTGAGGCCGGCAATATATCGGTAAATGAGAGGAATGGAAGAGTTTTTCAGGCAGCACTTAATCAGGTATGTAAATACCTGGCCCGCAGCATAGCCGGTGATGGGGAAGGTGCCACAAAGCTGATAGAAGTGGAGGTGATTGGAGCCAGAAATATAACTGATGC
This sequence comes from Dehalococcoidia bacterium UBA4060, assembly GCA_002383665.1. GTDB lineage: Bacteria > Chloroflexota > Dehalococcoidia > GIF9 > UBA5629 > UBA6808. The sequence goes on along the minus strand of DFZI01000009.1, from coordinate 28,395 downwards.
CAGGAAGGCGGCAAGAACCATTGCCGGCTCTGCACTGATTAAAACAGCTATTCATGGTAATGACCCCAACTGGGGACGTATTGTAGCAGCTTTGGGTCGCAGTGGAGCTCACTTCGAAGAGCAACGCCTGGATGTTAGCCTGCAGGGCACGCAGGTATTGAAACAAGGGAATCCTGTGCCTTTTGTAAAGGAGAACCTGAGTAGAAAGTTGAAAACCAATAAGGTGTATATTCAGTTGGACTTGAATGTTGCAGGGGGGGAGGCCACAGGCTGGGGGTGCGACCTCTCTCAAGAGTATGTTACTATAAATAGCGATTATACTACTTGACCGCAGCCAGGATTATGTATGTTTATTAAATCGAAGATAATCGTTATTAAGATCGGAGGTAGTACATTTGGGCAGCATGACACGACCATTGAAGACCTGGTTACGCTGCAGAAGAGACGTGTGCCTGTTGTGGTTGTGCATGGTGGTGGTAACGCGGTCAATGACTGGTTAGCTCGTCTCAATATTCCCACCAGATTTTTACAGGGATTGCGTGTGACCGATGGTGATACACTTCGTGTGGTGACAGCGGTGTTAGCGGGACTGGTCAATAAAGAACTGGTCTCGGAGATCGGTCGTTTGGGTGGGAAAGCCGCTGGCATAAGCGGAGTAGATGGCCTAATAGTTACTGGCAGGAACAACAACCGTGAGCTTGGTCTGACGGCTGAGGAAGTGACGTGTAACCCCCGATTGTTGCGTGTGCTTATAAATAATGGGTATATGCCTGTTGTAGCACCTGTATGTCTGAACGATAAGTTAAAGGGCAATGAGGAGATAAATTTGCTTAATGTCAACGGAGATACCATTGCTGCCTGTATTGCTGCTTCGCTGCAGGCGCGTGAGTTGGTCTTTTTAACCGATGTACCCGGCATATACGATGATTCGAAACAGGTGATATCGCACATGGATTCCGGCACTGCCCGCGATATGATTGAAAGTGGAACAGCCTCGGGCGGCATGATAGCGAAGCTGGAAGCTGGCATGATTGCTTCACAGCAGGTAGCTCTGACCCGCATTATTGATGGCCGTGTGGACCATGCCCTGCTGGATGAGATCGAGGGCAAGGGGAAAGGTACAACAATTGTCAACTGAGCCTGTTAACTGGCAGGAACTTGAGAAAAAGGTCTTCATGCAGACCTTTAAACGAAATGCGCTTACACTGGTGCGCGGCAGTGGGGTAAAAGTCTGGGACGACCGGGGTAGAGAGTACCTGGATTTTGTAAGCGGCATTGCGGTAAACAGTCTGGGACATTGCCATCCTGTGATGGTCAATGCTCTGATAAAACAGGCTAAAATGCTGACGCATGTCTCCAATCTGTTTTACACAATACCACAGTTGCAACTGGCCGAGCTGCTGGTAAAATCAAGCTGCCTCGACCGCGTATTTCTGGCCAACAGCGGAGCCGAGGCGGTCGAAGGTGCGATCAAGCTGGCACGCCGCTACGGCAAGCTCAGGCTGAATGGGGCTTACGAAGTGATTACTACCACCAACTCGTTTCATGGCCGGACGTTGGCCACCACAGCGGCCACCGGGCAAGACAAATTCCAGGAGCCGTACACTCCCTTGCCGACTGGGTTTGTCAATGTCAGATACAATGACATCGAGGCTATAAAGAGAGCGACAACCAGGCTTACCTGCGCTGTCATGCTGGAACCGATCCAGGGTGAGGGTGGAGTAAATGTGCCTGATGATGACTATCTGAAGAAAGTACGTGCCTGGTGCGATGAAAAAGGTTTACTACTGATACTGGATGAAGTCCAGACGGGCATTGGCCGAACGGGCAGCCTTTATGCCTACCAGCAATACGGAGCTGAGCCAGACATTATGGCGCTGGCCAAGGGTTTGGGCAGCGGTATACCTATAGGTGCTTTCCTGGCCAAGGAAAAGGCCTGTGTTTTCAAGCAGGGTGAGCATGGAGGCACCTTTGTGGGTAATCCTCTGATGAGCGCCGCAGCTTATGCTGTACTGAAGTTCATCATTGATAAGGATATCCCGGGTTATGCAGCAGAGATGGGTACACTGCTGGCAGGTGGGCTTATCCGCCTCAAAGAGAAGTATGCTATCGTAAAGGATGTACGCGGCAAAGGATTGCTGCTTGCCATGGGATTTAAAGATGATATTTCTTTGGATATTATGCAGAAATGTATGGATAGAGGATTGCTGGTCAATAATGTCAAACCGGATGCTATACGCTTAATGCCACCGTTGATTGTCAGTGAAAAAGATATCAGCCAGGCACTGCATATTCTCGATAATGTATTAAAAGAGAGGGAACAAGATGGCAAAGAAAAATAAAGTAGTTCTTGCTTATAGCGGTGGAGTCGATACCTCCGTGGCGATAAAATGGCTGGCCGAAAAATATGATATGGATGTTATCACCCTTTGCGTAAACGTAGGTGGAGTCAGAGATGTTGAAGGTATAGTTAAGAAGGCGGTGAAGATAGGTGCGATCAAGTCGCTGGCTGTTGATGCCCGTGAAGCATTTATCAATGACTATGTGTTTAAAGCCATCAAGGCTGATGCGCTCTATGAAGGTCAATATCCGCTGGCCACTGCTTTGGCAAGGCCTTTGATGGCCAAACTGCTGGTAGATATTGCTCACAGGGAAGGTGCTACAGCCGTAGCGCATGGGTCGACAGGCAAGGGCAATGACCAGGTGCGTTTCGATGTCAGTGTCATGGCATTGGGGCCAGACCTCAAGATCATTGCTCCTGCCCGTGAGTGGGGTATGACAAGAGATGAGACGATCAAGTATGCCAACAGGCATAATATTCCCATCCCTGTAAATATAAGGAAGCCGTACTCCATTGATGAGAATCCCTGGGGCAGGAGCATTGAGTGTGGCGTGCTGGAAGATCCCTGGACAGAGCCGCCCGAGGATATTTATGAGTGGACAAAATCTCCAGATAAAGCGCCGGATAAACCGGAGTATGTTGACATTGACTTCGAGCAGGGAATACCCGTCGGGCTCAATGGAAAAAGAATGAGCGGCCTGCAACTGATCGAAAAACTCAACGTCATGGCCGGGCGTAACGGGATTGGCCGAATCGATCATATTGAAAGCAGGCTGGTGGGCATCAAATCACGGGAAAATTATGAAGCCCCCGCTGCTGTTGTCATCCTCAAGGCACATCTTGGGTTGGAAGCCATGACACTGTCAAGGCACCAGTTGAGATTTAAGGAGCGTGTGGCGCAGGAATATTCGGACATTATCTATAACGGATTATGGTTCTCCCTGCATCGCCAGGACCTTGATACTTATATCGACAGCTCTCAGAGATATGTGACCGGCGTTGTTAGAGTCAAGATGCATAAGGGCAACTGCACTCTGGCGGGCCGGAAGTCTCCGTATTCTTTGTATAACATTAAGCTTGCTACTTATGATACGGGAGACCTGTTCGATCAGAGCGATTCAGCCAGCTTTATTCGTCTGTGGGGATTGCCGTTGAAGATACAGGCGCAGGCGCAGATTATGGGGACACCAGATGTTGAGAAAAAGCCTATAAGACGTAAAAAGAAAAAATAATGGGCTTGAAACAAAAGGATGAATGAAAAAAAAGAAGCAAGGCTAAGAGGCAGATTTAATAAGGAACTTGAAGGCGCCGTCCAGCGTTACGTTGCCTCGGTGCCCTATGACTGGCGTCTGTACAGGGTGGATATTGAAGGCAGCCTTGCCCATGCCAGGATGCTGGCACGACAGAAGATCATATCCCAGCAGGATTTCCGTGAGATCAGCCGTGGCCTAAGAACCATACTTAAGGAGATAGAAAGCGGGAAGTTTGTTTTCAAGCTGGAACTGGAAGATATTCATATGAATATAGAAGGCCGTCTCTTTGAACTTATAGGGGAGACGGCTGGCAAGTTACATACGGCAAGGTCTCGAAATGATCAGGTTGCTCTTGATATCAGGCTTTATGCCAGGGAGGCAACCTGTAAAACCATAGATGCCCTGCACAGGATGAACTCCCGGCTTGTAAAGGTGGCCTCGGATAATATCAATGCGATCATGCCGGGCTATACGCACCTGCAGCAGGCACAACCTGTTCTTTTTGCCCATCATATGCTGGCCTATTTTGAGATGTTCAGCAGGGATGAGGAGAGATTTCGTGACTGCTTGCAACGTATCAATGTACTGCCGCTGGGAAGTGGTGCTCTGGCCGGATTACCGTATCCGATAGACCGCGAGTTTGTTGCGAAGAAACTGGGGTTTCACGAGGTGTCGAAAAATAGCATGGACGCCGTATCTGACAGAGATTTTATTATCGAGTTTGAAGCGGGCGCTGCCATGGCCATGATGCATCTTTCCCGCCTGTCCGAAGAAATGGTCATCTGGTCGACAGAGGAGTTCCGTTTCATTGAAATTGATGATGCCTATGCCACCAGCAGCAGCATCATGCCACAGAAGAAAAATCCTGATGTAGCCGAACTGGCTCGGGGCAAGGCAGGGCGTGTATATGGTCATCTGGTAGGGATACTGACGGTAATGAAGGGACTGCCTCTGGCTTATAACCGCGACCTGCAGGAAGATAAGGAGGGATTTTTTGATTGTGTCGATACTTTGCTCGGCAGCCTCGAGGTCATGTCCGGCATGGTTGGCTCGATCAAACTTAACAGCGATCGTACCAGGTCAGTCATGCGCAGCTATATACTGGCTACTGACATAGCTGACTATCTGGTAGGAAAAGGTTTATCTTTCAGGGAAGCGCATGGAATTGTGAGCAGACTGGTCACCTATGCTACTGAAGCGGGGAAAGAGTTGCATGAGTTGGCTCTGGGTGAATTTAAGAAGTTTTCCGGATTGTTTGATCGCACGGTTTATGATATAGATTTAGAGAAGTCCATTGCAGCCAGGACTTCATATGGCGGTACAGCCATGTCACAGGTCAGCCAAAGCTTAGAAAGGGCAAAAGAAATCATCCGTAGCTATGCAGCGAAATAAAATAAAAATAGCTCCTTCCATACTTGCTGCAGATTTTACCTGCCTTGGTCAACAGGTCAGGGAAGCTGTTAAGGCGGGTGCTGATTACATCCATGTAGATGTGATGGACGGACATTTTGTGCCTAATATCTCTATAGGCATCCCTGTAGTGGAGTCGTTGAGCAAAATTACACGTGTCCCACTTGACGTCCACCTGATGATTGAAAGACCAGAGCAGTACATAGAAAAATTTGCCAGAGCCGGGTCTGATATAATTACGGTGCATGTGGAAGCCTGCCATCATCTTGATGGCACGATTAATGCCATTAAGAAACTGGGGAAAAAGGCCGGTGTGTCGCTGAACCCGTCAACTTCTCTCTCAACGATTGAAGAGATACTGCCCTCGGTTGACCTTGTGCTGGTCATGACGGTGAATCCCGGTTTTGGTGGCCAGACATTTATATCCGGCACGATCGATAAAATAGCGAGATTGAAACAAATAATCTATAATGGGAAAATCAAAACCGAACTTGAAGTTGATGGCGGGATCACCGCCCAAACAGCTCCCATCGTTGTCAAAGCTGGTGCTAACGTTCTGGTTGCCGGTTCGGCAATTTTTAACGAGGAGTTATCTATCGGTGCAGCCATGAAAAAACTGAAGGAATCTGTATGTTAACGGGAGACCTTATTCCGGGTGCGTATGCATCTGGAGCACAGATTAAGTCTAATAGACAGTCCGTCGATATTGAGTGTCGTGGGCTGTATATTGGGGAGCCATGTTCTCCGGGTATGCTGCTTGGAGTGGCTTATCCTGTTGCCGAAACGCAGGGTTTTACCGCACATATCACATTTGATAGCCAATTCAGAACCTCTTAGTCAGATATTTTGTCAGTAATGCGAAACGATGCTATATAATACCACAAGCAATCTTTTAGTAAAAGGAGACAGATGAAGCGCACAAGTTCCTGGAACGGCAATGACCTGAGAGACATGTTTGCCGCAGGAAGCAACTGGCTCGAAAAAAGTGTTGCCGATATTAATGCCATTAATGTCTTCCCTGTGCCGGATGGAGATACAGGTACCAATATGTTACTCACACTTCGTTCAGTAATCGAGGAAGCCGACAGGGCAAATGATAATACCACCTCGGTCATGGCCAAGGCCATGTCTCATGGTGCTTTACTCGGCGCAAGAGGCAATTCAGGCGTCATTCTTTCGCAGATATTCCGTGGGCTTTCCCGGGGGCTCGATGGCAAGGATACCTTTAATGGGGTTGACTGGATGAAAGCGATGGTGCTGGCAGCCAAAACGGCCAGGGAAGGTCTTTCCAACCCGGTGGAAGGGACTATTCTGACGGTGATCAGAGATGCATCTATGGCGGCACAGAAGCAAGCAGAAAAGCATCCTGATAATCTGATTGATATCGTGGAAGCAGCCGTCAATGAAGCCAGGGAATCGGTTGCCAGAACACCCAATCTGCTACCAGCCTTAAGGGAGGCGGGTGTGGTTGATGCAGGTGGCTTGGGTCTATATGTCATTCTGGATGGTGCCTTAAGGTACCTCAAGGGGGAAATTGAAGAATTGCAGTCCAGAAAGCCGCAGATGGTAAGTGCCAGTATGCCTGCAACAAAAAATATTAATTTAATTCCGACTGAGGAAGAAGAGGCCTATGGTTATTGCACCAACTTTCTGCTGGAGGGTGAAAACCTGGATCCGGAAAAGATCAGGCGCAAGCTTGATGGCAGAGGACAATCATTGGTTGTGGCAGGTGATGAGACCAATGTACGGGTACATATTCATACGTATGATCCGGGAAGCATACTGGCTTATGCTACATCGCTTGGCACTTTGCACCAGATACAGATCCAGAACATGGATGATCAGCATGTAGGATTTAAGGAAATGCAGCGCCAAAGATCAGCTCTGCAGGGAGATACTGCTGTGGTGGCTGTGGCCTTTGGCGAAGGCATGATAAAGGTGTTTGAGAGCCTGGGAGCAGTTGTTGTCAGGGGTGGTCAAACGATGAACCCCAGTGTCAAAGAGATACTGTCGGTGGTTAATTCTCTTGACACGTCGAAAGTAATAATCCTGCCTAATAACAAGAATATCGTTCTGACTGCAGCACAGATCAAGGAGCTGACCCAAAAACAGGTTGAGATGATACCCAGCAGGACATTGCCTCAGGGTGTTACCGCCCTGCTTACATACAATTACGAAAGCCCCATCGAAGAAAATGTAGCAAACATGAATGAAGCGATCAAGAGGGTTAAATCTGTCGAGATCACCAAGGCAGCACGATCGACGCAGGTCAACGGCATGAAGATCAAACAGGGCCAGATAATCGGCATTATCGATGATTCCGATCTGGTAGCCTGCGGTGATAGTGTCATGGGTGTACTGATGGACAGCCTGGCAAAGGCTGGAATTGAGCCGGCCGAGGTGATTACCCTGTATTATGGAGCGGACATAAATCCGCATGATGCTGAAAAAGCCGCACAGGCTTTGAGGGGAAAATATCCGAATAAGCAGATAGACGTGGTCAATGGTGGTCAACCGCACTACTTTTACATAGCAGCCGTAGAGTAAGTTTTAAGAGGTCTTATAGTGGTAAAAATCGTTTGTGACAGTACAGCGGATATCCCGGCTGAGCTTTATGATAAGCTTGGAATTGAGATGGTCCCCATCAATATTATTTTTGGCACTGAGACATATCGCGACAGGATAGATATTACGCCCAAGCAGTTTTATAAAAGGCTTTCAGAATCCAAGATTTTACCTACCACGGCGGCACAGTCACCCGGTTATTTCGCAGAGCTGTTCACAGAGCTGTCGCGGAAGACTGACGAGATACTGGTCGTCCTGTTCTCCAGCAAAATCAGTGCTACCTATGAAAGTGCCATCCAGGCCAGGGCACTGGTAGGGAATATTGCCAATATCGAGATCATCGATTCACTGCAGACATGTGGTGCGCTGGGGCTATCGGTTATCAAGGTAGCAGAGGAGGCACAAAAAGGAGCAAAGCTTAAGGAGCTGTCAGACCTGGCAAAGGATTGGTGCTCACGTGCACATTCATACGTGGTATTTGATACACTGGAATACTTGCTGAAAGGTGGCAGGATAGGTAGGGCGCAGGCTTTGTTGGGAGGATTGCTCAAGATCACCCCGGTTCTTACATTGAGAGATGGGATAGTTACTCCTGTCCAGAGGACGAGAAGCAGGGCACAGGCAATTGAAACGCTGGTGAACATGGTTAAAGGCGCCGGCAAAATCGATGCTCTGATGATTGAGTATGCCAGCACACCGGATGATTTTGAATTGCTGGCTGACAAAGTTGCTGAATATTATCCCCGAGAAAAAACGTACCGGAACTTTTATAGCCCGGTTATTGGAGCACATTGTGGGCCCCATGTGCTTTGCGTTGATTTTGTGGAAGGTAAATGATGACAACCAAAATAGTCACTGACAGCAGTTGCGATTTGCCGCAGGAAGTCGCCAAAGAGCTTGACATAACAATTGTGCCATTGTATGTACAGGTCGGTGAAAAGACCTACCGTGACGGTATCGATATCTCACCCGAGCAGATTTATAATGATATGTATAGCAATGATTCTGTTGTGCCGACAACCGCAGCAGCTTCTCCTCATGATTTTGCCGAAACATACAGCAAAATATGCCATGACTATGAAAATATAATCTCGATACATGTTTCCAGCAAGCTCAGTTCCACATTAAATGCCGCGCGTCAGGGCAGTGAGATGGCAGCAAAAATAAATTGTCGCATAGAAGTCATTGATTCCAAGTTAGCCACCATTGCCTTGGGCCTGGTTGCCGTCGCGGCGGCAAAAGCAGCCAGGGCAGGACAAAGTATGCAGAATATACTGGATAACGTCAGCCGTACCATACCTGCTATCCAGGTTTTTGGTATGCTGGATACATTGAAGTATGCTTTAAGGGGTGGGCGTCTGGGTAAAGTTGGGCCACTGTTAAGCTCGGTATTGCCGGTTAAACCTATAATTACCATCAGGGATGGCTTGGTATCTCCCGTGGGAGTAGTACGAACACGCGGCAAGGGGATGGAACGCCTGTTTGATATGGTTAGTTCGGCAGTTAATGTAAAAGAGATCGGAATAGCCCACAGTGCCATGGAAGGGGAGGTCAGGTCGATTGTTGATAAATTAAAATCTATTGTACCTAATGTTATTCCCACTGTTGCCAATCTGGGACCTGTTATTGGTGTGCATGGTGGCCCCGGTTCGATCTTGATGGCCTTCCAGCAGGAGATATCAGATCAGTTAGACACCATGAAAAAACCGCTGGTTAGCCTGCCTTCATTGCATTCTATTAAAGAAGGACTTACACATTATATACAGAAAGATACGATCAGGCCGGCCGAATTTGCCACGGGTACATTGTAAATATGAGTGATGACTGCCACGCATGATAAGGATATCGCATCTTTTATCACGGTTCTTAATTTAGAGGCGAAAACCGGTTTTACCAACAGGGCGGTGATTGGTGGGCTGGATAAATTCATCGGGCGGTGGACAGGTCAAAGCGGCTCATTTAGCGGTCCCCTACGGTTGAAGCAATTGCTGCTTGCTCCGCCAGGCTACAAACAAAAGACGATCGCTGAACGCAAACGGTGGGTGGAGGAAATATTGAAATTACTCAGCAATGAAGTTAAAGGTAGTCATATTAAAAATGGTATTTCTATCCGGGCTGGGGATGAGGTGGATGGTAGAAGCTGCAACCAGGATCCGACCATTGATGCGTTGCTTGATTGCCCGGTGACAGAATTGAAGGGCATCGGTGATAGCATGGCCAGGAGGCTGTCGAAACTGGGGGTAAATTCAATCAGAGATATCATTTATTTCTTTCCGCGCCGTTTCCTGGATTTTAGCCAGAAACGGAAGGTATCTGACCTGGTTACAGGGAAGGAGCAGACCGTTTTCGTCAATGTCTGGGAGGCACAGGTGAAGATGTTCGGTCGCATGAAAAGCACGGAGGCTGTACTGGGTGACGAAACAGGCAATGTCCGGGCCGTTTGGTTTAACCAACCCTGGGTGGCACAGCAATTAAAGACAAATATGCGTATTGCACTGAGTGGGAGGGTAAGCGAGTTTAATTACACCAGGGTATTTGAGAATCCCGAATGGGAGTTCATCGAGGAGAGAGAGCTTGTCCATACGGGCAGGTTGGTGCCTGTCTATCCGTTGACCAGCGGGCTGTTTCCCAGGCAGATGAGAGCCATAGTTAAAAAGGCTCTGGACAGGTTTGTTGACAGTATTCCCGACTATTTGCCGGAAACTATTCGCAAACGCTGTAACCTGGCCGATCTCTCTTTTGCTCTGCGTAAGGCTCACTATCCTGATAATTATGCCCAACAGGACATGGCCAGGCAAAGGTTGGCCTTCGATGAGCTTTTCCTGCTGCAGCTTGGCGTATTCAGCAAAAAACGTGAGTGGCAGGATGAGCAGCCAGGACATGCCTTCAAGATCGACAATAAAAGGATAGGGGATTTTATAGCGTCCCTGCCGTTCAAGCTGACCGGTGCCCAGAAGAAGACCATCGCTGAGATCAGCGCTGATTTATCCAGATCGGTTCCCATGTCAAGATTGCTGCAGGGAGATGTGGGCAGCGGGAAAACTGTGGTTGCTATAGTAACCCTTTTGATAGCTGTACTAAACAGGTACCATGGAGTGCTTATGGCGCCTACCGAGATACTGGCCGAGCAGCATTTCAATACGTTGTACAAGCTGATGTCGGAGGTTAGTTCCGATTGTTCGTGCGAAGGCAATTTATGCCGTTTTGTTTTTAAAGATGCTCAATTGCCAGAGATAAGGATAGCTTTGCTCACGGGCAGCCTTGGTAACCGTGATAAGTCGGCTATACAGGATAGGATAAAGGCGGGTGAGATTGATATAGCTGTCGGCACCCATGCTCTTATACAGAGAGGCGTAAATTTCAAGAACCTGGGGCTTGTGATAATTGATGAGCAGCACCGCTTCGGCGTGCTTCAGAGACAGGCCTTGAGACAGAAAGGATATAATCCTCACCTTCTTGTTATGACCGCTACACCCATACCACGTACTCTGGCACTCACGCTTTATGGTGACCTTGATATCTCCACTATAAGCGAGATGCCTCCTGGCCGACAAACTATCCGTACAGAGTGGTTAAGGCTGAGTGAACGTGAGCGGGCCTATAATTTTATGCGCAGACAGGTGCAGGAGGGGAGACAGGCTTTTATTATCTGTCCTTTGATTGAGGAGTCGGAGGGCCATGAAGTTAAGGCAGCAGTGGCCGAATATGAGCGGCTTTCTCGCGAGGTATTCCCGGAGATGCGGCTGGGCCTTTTGCATGGCAAACTTAAGGGGCAGGAAAAGGAGGCCGTTATGCGAGAATTTAAGGAAGGTAAACTGAATATCCTGGTGTCAACTTCGGTAGTGGAAGTTGGCATAGATGTGCCTAATGCTACTGTAATGCTGGTTGAGGCTGCTGACCGTTTCGGCCTGGCGCAGTTGCATCAGTTCCGGGGAAGGGTCGGCCGTGGTGAAAAGCAGAGCTATTGCCTGCTTCTGGCAGAAAATCCGTCAGAATACGGGCAGGAGAGGCTTAAGGCGATTGAGGAAATCGCAGATGGTTTCCTGCTGGCGGAGAAGGACCTTCAATTGCGTGGTCCTGGTGAGTTCTTCGGAACCAGACAGAGCGGCCTGCCCGATCTTAAGATGGCCAAACTGACGGATACGAAGCTATTGGAGACGGCAAGGCGTGAAGCATCAATTTTATTCCAGATGGATCCAGGACTGACCCACTCTGAAAATGCACTTTTGGCCAGGGAATATAATAGAGTCTGGCATAAAAGCATTGAAAACAATTAAAATAGTNNGATCTTACAGGGGGAAAAATGTCATTTAGAAAAAAACTGGCTGGGGCACTGGCTGAGGCATTAATCAGTGCCAGAAATAATGGACAGATCGATACTGTTAGCCTCCCTGAAGCCATTGTTATTGAAAGGCCGGCTAAGCCGGAGCATGGCGATTATGCCAGCAGTTTACCTTTGAAGCTGGCCCGTGTGACAGGTAAAAAGCCGCTGGATATTGCCAGGATACTTGTGGTAAATATGCCACCCCTACCTGATATCGAAAAAATTGAGGTGGCGCCACCGGGTTTCATCAATTTTACACTTAGCAGAGATTGGTTGACCGGTCTGGTGGACTCTATCTGCGATGCCGGCGAAAGCTATGGCAACATAATGCTGGATGATAAGACCGTCCAGATAGAGTTTGTCAGCGGCAACCCGACAGGCCCATTACATGTTGGGCATGGCAGGGGTGCTGTGCTGGGAAGCACACTGGCCAATGTACTCAGGGCATCCGGCTACAAAGTATCAACAGAATACTATGTGAATGATGCAGGCAGCCAATTGGAAGCCTTTCACAGATCGCTCTATGCACGTTATCTCCAATGTATGGGCAAGGAAGCTACCTTGCCAGACAATGGCTACCATGGTAACTATATGATCGATCTGGCCAAAGAAATTACAGATGAATCTGGTGACAAATATCTGAAGATGCCCCAGGAGCAGGCGGTAATGGAGATCGGCCAGAATGGCATCGAGCGCGTAATGTGCCAGATCAAAGATGACCTCAAACGCCTTGGCGTTGAATTCGATGTCTGGTTCAGCGAAAAAACGCTGTTCACTACCGGCCAGTTTGATATTATCATGAAGCTGCTGCGTGAGGGTGGTTTTGTTGCAGAAAGAGAAAATGCCGTTTGGTTTATTTCATCCACCATGGGCGATGATCGCGATAATGTGCTGATACGCACCGACGGCACGCCGACCTATTTCGCCTCAGATATTGCCTATCATTACAATAAGTTTGTCCACAGACAATTCGATAAAGTCATTGATATCTGGGGTGCCGACCACCAGGGGCACGTCACACGTATGAAGGCAGTTATGGGTGCCCTGGGCATTGATCCTGAGAGACTCCGTATCATGATTTGCCAGCTTGTTACACTTAAACGTGGCGAGGAGATTGTACGCATTTCGAAGCGCAGCGGCGATATGATTACCCTAAAAGAAGTGCTTGACGAGGTGGGTGCGGATGCCTGTCGGTTTGTGTTCCTCTCTCGGTCGGCTGACAGCCAGATGGATTTTGATCTTGACCTCGCTGTCAAGCAATCGGCTGAAAACCCCGTCTATTACGTACAATATGCTCATGCGCGTATCTGCAGCATTTTGAAAAATGCTGCAGAAAAGGGCATTGATTTCAGTAATGGCAAGGTAAGTCTGCTGACATCCGAGCCTGAGCTGATCCTTATCAGACACATGGCGAAATTATCCGAAGTGATCGAGACTGTGGCCACCAGCTATGAGCCGCATCATCTTCCCTTTTATGCGCAGGATCTCGCCACTGTATTTCATTCTTTCTATAAGCAGTGCAGGGTGATCACGGATGATGCGGTAATGACCGGTGCCAGGCTAAAGCTGGTGAAAGCAGCCCGGATAGTACTGGCACGGACATTGCACCTGATGGGCATGACTGCCCCTGAAAGTATGTAGGTTCTATTTGTAGCTAAGCTTATACTTGTGTTAAACTTCCTATTCTGAACATGAGACAGAGAGTTTTTTCAGGTGCACGACCGACAGGCAGGCAGCATATTGGTAATTATATTGGTGCAATACAGAACTATGTAAAGCTACAGGATAATTATGATTGTATCTATTGTATCGTCGATATTCATGCCTTGACAACGTTGGAAAATTTTTCCGAGCTGCAGAATAATGTTATTGAGATGATGCTGGACTGGCTGGCGGCCGGCATCGACCCCCAAAAGTCGATCATTTTTGTCCAATCCCACGTGCCTGAAGTGACGGAGCTTTTTACTTATTTGGGCATGCTCACACCGCTGGGATGGCTATTACGCGTACCGACTTTCAAAGAAAAGGTGAAAATGCAGCCGCAGAATGTTAATTATGGGCTGGTCGGCTATCCTGTGTTGATGGCTGCTGATATCATGCTCTACAAGGCAAATGCTGTGCCTGTGGGGGAGGACCAACTACCACACCTGGAAATGACTCGCGAGATTGCTCGCCGATTTAACAATATCTTTGGCGAAACCTTCCCAGAGCCACAGGCCAAGCTGACCAATTATCCTATGGTGCGAGGTTTGAATGGCGGGCAGAAAATGGGCAAATCATATGACAACCACATTGAGCTTGCAGCTACGCCTGAAGAGACTCTGGCAAGGATAAAAACGGCTGTGACTGACCCCGCACGTCAGCGACGTAACGACCCTGGTCATCCCGACATCTGCAACATCTACAGCCTGCACCAGTATTTCAGTGAGGAGAGGGCTTTAGAGATTTCCAGTCAGTGTAAAGTTGCAGGTATCGGCTGTGTGGAATGCAAGAAGCTGCTGGCTGATAATATCAATAGTGCCCTCAAAGATTTCCGCGAACGGCGGGCTTTACTGGCCAAAGATACTGACAACATATATGAGACACTAAATGACGGTGCCAGGCGTGCGCAGGCGATCGCCCGTGAGACAATCAGGGAAGTAAAGCATAAAATGGGCCTGCTCAGGAATGCCTGAACCTCGAAGGGTACCTCTACCTGCCTCAAGACACGATAAAACTGCGTATCAGGTTGCGAAATATGCTGCCCTGGAAGCCGGTAAAATTATAAAAAAACGCTTTGCCACGCATAATGAGATCCAGGTCAAAAGCCGGAGGAATATAGTAACCGAAGCAGACCTGATGTCAGAGAAAAGGATCGTTGAGATCCTAAAAGAAGAGTATCCCGAGCATGGCATTTTGTCAGAGGAAGCGGGAGATAATAGCAGGGGGAAGGAATATGTCTGGATCATCGACCCTCTGGATGGCACCAACAATTTTCATTTTGGCATCCCATTTTTCTGTGTGAATATAGCACTGGCATATAGAGGTAAGATCATAACCGGCGTTACCTATGACCCTATGCGATCTGAGATGTTCCATGCAATCAACGGCAAGGGTGCTTTCCTTAATGGTAGGAAGACGGCTGTTACCCGCGTGACCTGCTTGGGTGATACTTCTGCAGGTGCTGACCTGGGATATGTGCCAGAGCGCAGCAAAGAGATTCTGGCATTGGCTGCGGCACTCTGGTCGAAGGTGCACTGCATCAGGCTGATGGGATCTTCCAGCCTGGGTATGGCCTATGTATCATGCGGGCGATTGGGGTTGTATTTTCATAAATATGTTTATCCCTGGGACATAGCCACCGGGCTGCTGCTGGTGCGGGAGGCGGGAGGCAGAGTGATAAATTTTAGTGGTGGTGATGCTGTCACAGAGGATCACGACATCATAGCCGGGAAATTTGATCTGCTGGAAAAGTTTACAGAGTGGATGGCGGGAATTTAGACTTTATTTCTGGTATTTATGCACGAATCTTGTCATGCGTTTGAGTGCTTCCTCTATATCGGGCATAGATGTGGCATAGCAACAGCGGATGTAACCTTCGCCACATTTACCGAATACTGATCCCGGTACCACTGCCACTTTCTCTTCCGCTAATAAAGCATCGGCAAATTCTTCCGAGGCCAATCCCGTGGATTTTATTGAGGGGAAGGCGTAGAAGGCCCCCAGGGGCTCGAAGCATGAAAGCCCCATATCTCGGAATCCCTTGACAATGACACGTCTGCGGCGGTCATATTCGGCCAGCATATCTTCAACGTCCTGATTATTATTTTCCTTGAGGGCTTCCACCGCAGCCAACTGGCCCATGATAGGAGCGCACATCATGGTATACTGGTGGACCTTGAGCATGGCCTCAATCAGTTGGGGATTGGCCGCAACATAGCCAACGCGCCATCCTGTCATGGCGAATGCCTTGGAAAAGCCGCTGACCAAAATGACTCTCTCTTTCATGCCGGGCAGGCTGGCCATACACGTGTGCTCGGAATCGTAAGTCAGACGGGCATAAATTTCGTCCGATACTATTAACAGGTCATATTTGATGGCAAGCTCGGCAATCTCGGATAGCAAATCACGTGGCATAACTGCCCCGGTGGGGTTGGCAGGATAACTGAGAAGGATGGCTTTGGTTCTGGGCGTAATCCGTTTTTTGATATCGGAAGGCATCAGTTTGAAACTATTTTTCTCATAGGTGGGTACTATTATCGGCACGCCGCCTGCGAGCGAAACGCAGACAGGGTAGGCCACATAGTGTGGATCGGTCATAATGACTTCGTCACCGGGATTGATAATTGCCCTGAAGGCCAGATCAAGTGCTTCACTGCTGCCGGTTGTGATCAGTAACTCGAGGTGATGGTCGTATTGCAGGCCATAGAGCCTTGCCAGGTATTTGGAGATGGATTCGCGCAATTCCTCCATGCCGCGGTTGGAAGTATACATGGTAAAGCCTTTTTCGATGGCGGTAATGCCCGCCTGTCGTATTGGCCAGGGTGTGACGAAATCCGGTTCACCTACTCCCAGTGAAATGGCTCCATCCATAGATGAGAGAAGGTCGAAGTACTTGCGTATGCCTGAAGGTGGTATGTCCCTGGCCTTATGCGATATGAAATCACGTTTTTTTTGTATACGTTTGGTATGATCTGACAATTTGGGCCTCCTGTGATAGTTTTACACGGATTGAGGTCAGGCGATCACTCCCAATCTCTTGGGTTCGCCTTCTTCCTCAAGGATAACGCCATCCTCTTTGTACTTCTTCAATATGAAATGTGTGACAGTCCCCTGCACGGTATCCATAGGGGCCAGCTTATCGGAGACGAAGATAGCCACTTCCTGCATCGTCTTGCCGGCTACGAGAATGGCAAAATCGAATGTGCCGGAGGCCAGATAGACTGCCCTGGCCTGGGAATAATTGTAAATGCGCTCAGCTATAGCGCCGAAGCCTACATTCCTCTGGGGTGAAACCTTTACCTCCACTATAGCCCAGACCTGCTCTTCTCCCAGTTTGGACCAGTTTATCACCGTCTTATACTTGACGATCGTGCCATCTTTTTCTGCCTTCTTGATGACCTTTTTAACTTCGCTGAGTTTGACCCCCGTCTGGTCTGCAATCTGCTCGGGTGTGAGCCGGGCATCCTTCTCAAGTGCCTCAAGGATTTTAATTGTACTCTCCATGTTCATCTCCTCTCACAGCCTGTATTTTGAAGTGGAGCAATTATAGCAGAATGTAAAATATTCCCATAGCCCGGATTCCTGGTGAGCTAAGAACTGTTGCACTGTATTATGACAGTGGAGGTTTTTGGTTGTGCCAATCAGTTGCCTGCTCGAAGGCATAGGATACCTTGAGCAGAGACTCTTCATCGAAGTGCTTGCTTATAAATTGCATACCCACGGGCAGGCCATTGGCAAATCCGGCCGGAATAGAGATTGCAGGCACGCCGGCAATGTTGATCGGAAGTGTGCAGAGATCACTGAGGTACATGGCAACAGGGTCATCAACCTTTTCTCCGATCCTGAAGGCTACTGTAGGAGAGGTGGGGGTAACCAGAACGTCATAGTTCTGAAAGGCCTGTTCGAAATCGCTCTTGATCAGCGTACGAACTTTCTGAGCTTTTAAATAGTAGGCATCGTAATATCCGGCTGATAGCGCGTAAGTGCCCAGCATAATACGTCGTTTGACCTCGGCACCAAATCCATTCTGCTTGGTCTTTTCCATAGCCTCCCACATGTTATTGGTGTTACGATAAGAATAGCCGTATTTGACACCATCGTAACGTGCCAGGTTGGCCGATGCCTCCGAGGGAGCCAGGATATAGTAGGCGGCCAATCCGTATTTCGTATAAGGAAGAGACACCTCCCAGTCGACAATGGCACCAAGCTCTTCCAGTTTTTGAATGGCAACCTCGAGAACCGAGCGTACCTCGGCCTGCATGCCCTCGACGAAATATTCTTTAGGTACGCCTATCCGCATACCTTTAATATTCGCTTTGAGCGCACGGGTATAATCGGGGACTCCTAGAGGTACGGTAGTGGCATCTCTGGCATCATGACCGGTTATCGTGTTTAAGACCAATGCGCAATCTGTGACGTCCTTGGTGATAGGGCCGATCTGATCGAGTGAACTGGCAAATGCCACCAGACCATAGCGGCTGACCCTGCCATAGGTCGGTTTGAGACCGGCAACTCCGCAGAAAGCTGCTGGCTGACGAATGCTGCCACCTGTATCCGACCCGAGGGCGTAAATGCATTCATCAATGGCTACGCCGGCAGCCGAGCCGCCGCTACTTCCTCCTGGCACGCAGTCAATGTCCCAGGGATTATGGGTGACGAAAAAGGCTGAATTCTCGGTGGATGAGCCCATGGCGAATTCGTCCATATTAGCCTTGCCTACAATTACGTAATTATCGGCCTGAAGCCTGCGGATGACGGAGGCATCATATGGCGGGATAAAATTCTCCAGCATCTTGGATGCACAGGTGGTGCGTATTCCCTTTGTACAGATGACATCCTTTATTAGAGTCGGCACTCCGGTCAGCGGTCTTATATCACCTCTGGCGATGGCCTGATCGGCCGTCCGGGCGGACCTGATTGCTTCTTCCTCGGTAAGTGTTATACAGGCGTGGACTTTATCCTCAACACTGTGTATGTGATTTAGAACATCTTCAGTAAGTTCAACTGAGGATATTTTCTTATCTTTTAATAACTTGTGTGCTTCATGAATGGTGAGCTGGTGCAAATTATCCATCGGCTACTCCAGGACAGCGTTGACTTTGAAACAATTATCTTCCTGGTTGGGCGCATTGGAAAGGACGTCCTCTACGGGCAATGATGGTGACGGTTCATCAAGTCTGTAAATGTTCTCAAGCGCGATAGATTGTGTTGTGGGGGAAAGCCCCTCAGTATCGAGTTGGGACAGGATTTCCATATTTTCCAGGATATGAGAAAGCTGATTCCTGAGCTTTTCTACTTCTTCTTCGCTGATACCCAGACGTGCCAGCAATGCTATATGCCTTACTTCTTCTGCGCTTAATTTCATCTCGTATCCCTGTGATGGTTATCTGTGTTGCTAAAACCTGAATATTATAGCATATGGCTTTTATTTGATTCATGCGTGCAATAGAATCAGCATATGATTACTGCTTGATGATGTGGTTTGACACAGGCTGCGAAGCCGTCTATTGGTCTTGCACCACGAAAATAGCCATATACGAGAGGGCTTTTTTCAGGATGGATTGGGGTTCACGATGTCCGCATATCGGAACATTATCAGATGGCTTAGGCCCGATATACGGGCAGGAATAGGGGCCTTTGAACTTTTAGAAAACTGGCTTAAATATACAAATCTGTGGATATAATTAATTTATATAGTGTCCGGATAACAAAACCATCCGGCCTCTTCGCTGTATCCTGCAAAACAACATTTGTGATGCGGTACGGCTACAGAGACGAGAATATTCTCAGCCCCGGCGAGCAATAATATTTATTAAACTTTCTGAGCTTTGATTGATAATATCAGAGGGCACTTGCCAGTGTTGAAATAGTCGCAAATATTGGAGTATCCGGATATATGGCAGATTTTGCACTGTGAGCTATGTGGAGTGGTGGTCCAGTTCCTAAAGGTGGTACTTTGCATTGTGCACCTCCATACTTTGATATGGAAAGCCTAACATCGGATGGTAACCAAACTGTTACCGGTGGCGGAATAAAGTTAAGAAAAAGTTACAGAATAGAAAAGTTGCGGTAACATTTTGAGTGAGGAATATGGCCGGTGCAAGCTTAAATACCTGTTTTTCTCAACGGTTTTGAGAACGAGTATCCAATGCCGGGCTTTGTGATTATAAGTTTGGGATTGCCCGGGTCATCCTCTATTTTTGTGCGTAACCTGCGGATGTGCACCTTTAAACTGTCATTGGCTCCAGGATAATCGTTCCCCCATACCAGTTCACTAAGGTTTGACCGTGTTATTACTTGACCGGCGTTTAACATAAGGTGCTGGAGTATAGTGCTTTCCGTTATCGTGAGGTTTATCAACTCTCCGTTCTTGAAAAATTGACCTGTTTCACTGATCAATCGGTATGGGCCGAGTGTGATTTGACTTGCGTGCTGGCTTTGCCTGCGTATGTGTGCTTTGACTCTTGCCAGGAGTTCCAGTTGTCGGAAGGGCTTGGTTACGTAGTCGTCTGCTCCCCATTCCAGCCCCTTGATAATGTCAGCTTCATCCCCACGTACTGTTACAATCAGGATGGGGATTCTGGAAAACTGGCGGATTGCTTTCAGCACCTCGAATCCATTCATATCGGGGAGGCCCAGATCGAGTATTATTACATCCGGTGTCTCCTCCTCCACAAGTTCAATACCTCTGGTTCCGCTATGAGTTGAAACTATCTGGGCTTCGGGCCAGCGGATCTGAAAAGCCAGGGAGATTGCTTCGATTATCTCCTGGTCATCTTCAATTATCAGTAGTTTCATTAAGCAGCCTTCGTACGTTTAACCGGTTTGTTCTCATTGCCTGGTTTTAGTGGTATGCTGAAAGCGAAGGTAGTGCCCTTGCCCCTTTTGCTATCCAGCCATATTTTGCCGCCGTGTAATTCAACCAGGTTTTTACACAGCGAAAGCCCCAGGCCAAGTCCGCTCATGCATTCATTGATGCTTGCACCATATCTCTGGTAAGGTTTGAATATCCGTTTCTGATCTATTTTAGGGATACCCGGGCCATTGTCTATAACACTTATTATCAGGTGCTTGTCTTCCAGTTTACACTTAAGCATGATCGTGCTTCCCTCGGGTGAGAACTTGGACGCATTCACCAGAAGGTTCAACATTATCTGCTGTAGCCGCTCTTCATCTGCCCATATATACAGTGGTGAATCAAGAATGTCATAGATAAAGGTTTGTTTATTACGGTCCATCAATGGCTGTATATATCTGGCAACACTGGTTAACACCTGGTGGGCATCCATCATCTTCGGCTTGATCTTGAGCAGCCCGATTTCCCCGCGGGCAATATCCAGGAGTTCATCTATACGGTTTTCGAGGTTGATGGCGCCATGATGTATATTGCGCGCTACACTTGCCAGCGGTTCATCATGGATCTCACTTAACAGCAACTCACTGGAAAAAAGTACGGGAGTCAGTGGCGTTTTCAGCTCGTGGACAAGTACCCTTGTATACTCTACGCGCTTATTCACTTCCTTTTCCAGATTGTGACGCAGCCTTTTTTCCTTTTCAAGGAGCTTATGCAGTCTGGCTTCTGCTTGTATTCGATCAGTTATGTTCATGGTATGGCCCAGTGAGGCTCTTTTTCCGTTAAATTGAACTGAGACCACACCTTCGAGTACCCAGCGGACCTGACCATCCTTTCCGATCAGCCTGTACTGGTAAGGCGAGGTTTTTTCTCCTTTGAGCATCTTGATAGCCTTTTCTCTGACCATCTTTCTGTCATCGGGATGGACATGATAAAGGGATTGTGTGCCCAGCAGTTCTTCGTTGGTATAGCCCATGATCTTGAGGAACTCATTGCTGACGAAAACAAATTTCTTGTTCTGGCTGATAAAAAGGCCTATGGGGGAGTTCATCCGCAATATAGCCAGAAGCTCATCTGTTTGTTTATAGACATGTTCCTTTCCCTCAAGTTCGGCTATGCGCTTGCGCAATGACTTGATTTCTTCCAGAAGTTGCTGCCGCGATCCGGGTTGGTTCTTTATAGTTGTCATAACATTTTAATAATACCGCATTTTGATGCTGATGGGCACATATCTGTTATTTGAGTGCGTATCTGATCCGATGCTATAATCTTACCGGAATTACTCTGGTGCTTGCCTAAGTTATGTTTGAGAAACTTGACGCTGTAGAAAAACGTTATTGGGAGCTCAATGAGCTGATTGCCCGACCGGAAGTCTATAATGATTTTCAGCGGCTACAAGCTCTGGTACAGGAAAAGGCCAGCATCGAAGATATCGTAGGTAAATATAGACAATATAAGGCCAATGATAAGGGGATAAGTGATGCTGAGGATATGCTGGCAGATCGTAACCTGGATTCTGATATGCAGAACATGGCTCGTGAGGAGCTGTCTAAGCTGAAGTCGGCACAGGCGAAGCTTGTTGATGAGCTCAAGGTAAGCCTGCTGCCAAGGGATGCCAACGAGGATAGGGATGCCATCATGGAGATAAGGGCTGGGACCGGTGGGGAGGAGGCTGCTCTTTTTGCTGCTGATCTTTACCGTATGTATTACCGGTATGCCCAGAATAAAGGCTGGCAGATAGAGGTCATTGATAGCAATCAGAGCGAAGTGGGCGGTCTCAAGGAAATCGTTTTTGAAATCAAGGGCAAGGGTGCTTATGGACATTTGAAATATGAACGCGGTGTACACCGTGTGCAAAGGGTGCCGGTGACCGAGGCTTCCGGGCGTATACACACCTCTACAGCAACGGTAGCAGTATTGCCAGAGATGGAGGAGATCGATGTTCTGATCAATCAGGAAGATCTGCGGATCGATATTTTCCGCAGTGGTGGAGCGGGTGGGCAGAACGTGAACAAGCTCAGTACAGCGGTACGTATTACCCATATCCCTACCGGTATAGTGGCAGTTTGCCAGGATGAACGGTCGCAGTTGCGCAACAAATTGAAGGCCATGGCAGTATTACGTTCGAGACTGTATGATATAGAACAGCGGAAGCAGCGAGATGAAGTCGCCGAGGAGCGCAGGTCGCAGATCGGGAGTGGGGAAAGATCGGAAAAAATACGCACCTATAATTTCCCTCAGGACAGAGTGACTGACCATCGTGTAAATATATCTATGCATGGTTTGTCTAAGATACTTGATGGCGACCTGGATAAGATTATCGAAACGCTTGCTACAGAGGAACAGGCCCGGCTCTTGCAGGAAAGCAGCCTGTGATTTTAGAAAGCACATTTCGTAAATATACATCACTTTTTAAACAGCAAGGCATACCTGATGCGGCCGATGAAGCAAGGGTGCTGATTTGTCATGTCCTTAAAGTTGATTCTGCAGGTTTCTTTGCCATGTTTGACAAGCATCTTACCGATGCTGAGCAGTCTGCTCTGTCGGCACTGGCTGAGAGACGAGTCAGTGGTGAACCATCAGCTTACATTGTTGGCCATAGAGAATTTTACGGCATTGATCTCTTTGTAGATAACCGTGTCCTGATACCAAGACCCGAAACGGAACTCCTGGTGGAGGAAGTGCTCGAATACAGCCGGGGGAAGAACGCCGCGCCTTTATATATTGCTGATGTAGGAACGGGTTCGGGTGCCATAGCAATTGCGCTGGCGCTTAGTCTTACTAATGCGGCAATATTCGCCATCGATATTTCTGCTGCTGCCCTTGAAGTTGCTTGGCGGAATGTGTGTCGTTACGGGTTGCAGGGGCGGATTAGCCTGTTAAAGGGTAATTTGCTCTCGCTGCTACCTCGCCCTGTGGATGTGGTAGTTGCGAACTTGCCCTATATAGCTGAAGGTGATTTGCAGGGCTTGCCTGTAGAGGTATCTTGTTATGAGCCTGACATCGCTCTGAATGGTGGTGGGGATGGGGCAACGGTAATAAACCGGTTGCTGAGGCAGGTGAGGGGGAAAGTAAACCCTGGCGGGATTGTTTTGCTGGAGATTGGCAGCGGGCAACAGAGCAAAATCTTTAAAATGGTAAAAAGAGTATTGCCGGATAGTGAAATAGTTTTGCGTGAAGACCTTGCCGGGATAAAAAGAGTGGTAAAAATAATCGTTCCCTGCCTTTGACATTGACGAGTAATTAAGGTAAACTTTACGACTGGTTAATTTTATTAGCCAAATATCAAAAAGGGGTGAAATGCTACCATGAACATGATTGTCTGTTGTAAACAGGTACTCGATCCTGAAGCAGCGCCATCGACTTTCAAGCTCGATGCTGCCAACAACAGGATGGTCCAGCCTCCCGAAATAAAACCAGTAGTTAATCCTTATGATGAACAGGCAGTTGAAGCTGCACTGCGCATCAAAGACAAGGACAAGACTCAGAAGGTAACTGTCATCAGTCTTGGCAATAATCTTGTACGTGATGTTGTGAAAAAACCACTATCCATGGGTGCGGATGAATTGATCTTGCTTGAGGATCCGGCGTTTGAAGGAGGAGATAGCTTTGCAGTAGCCACTGCGCTTGCTGCTGCAATTAAAAAGGTAGGTCAGTTTGACATTATATTCTGTGGCAGGCAAGAATCGGAATGGGATGATGGCCAAGTCGGCTCTGGTATCGCTGAGATACTCGGCATCCCCAGTGTAACGGTTGCCAAAAAAGTAGAAGTGATTGACGGCGGCAAGCTAAGGGTAGAGAGGGTTATTGCCGATGGTTACCAGGTAGTGGAAGTTTCCACACCCTGCCTGATTACCGTCAGTAATGAAATTGGCGAAGCTCGCTATGCAACTCTTAAAGGTATCATGGCTGCCAGCAAGAAGCAGCCTATCGTCTGGAAACCTGCAGATATCGGTGTCGATAAGGCCGGTGCTGCTGCAAGGAAATCCAAGATAGTAAAGCTCTTCCAGCCTGTGAAAGAGGGTAAATGTGATATTGTCAGTGCTGATTCACCGGCGGAAGCAGGCGCATTGCTCGCTGCAAAGCTGCGCGAGAACAAGGTTATCTAACGATAGTCAGGATAATTATTTAGGAGGGATACTATGGCTGATAATAAAGGAATTCTGGTTGTCGGCGAGGTAATGGAAGGTAAACTGCTCCCGATAACTGCCGAACTTTTAGGGGCCGGTAAGAAGCTTGCTGGTGAACTGGGAGAAACGCTTAGCTGCATACTGATCAGCGACAAAGTAGGCGATGCTGCCAAGGCGGCTATCGTTGCCGGTGCTGACAAGGTTTATGTAACTGAGGATCCGCAGCTTAAGGATTATAGCAACGATACTTATATGCAGGTCATGGAAAAAGCGGTCAAAGACCTGTCTCCCCGAATTGTGATTATGGGTCAGACTCCTGTAGGCCGTGACCTGGCTCCCAGGCTTGCATTCAGGCTGGGGGTGAGTGCTACCATGGACTGCCTAGAGCTGGCTATTGACCCAGCATCCAAGCTGATGAATTGTACAAGACCGGTATACGGGGGCAACGCCAGGGCTGTCTTTACATCAGAAGGCATTCCGCAAATTGCGACTGTGAGAACCAAGGCTGCTACTCCCAATGCTCCTGATCCAGGGAAAGCCGGCGAGGTGATTCCATTTACGGTGGCAATTGATGCAGGTAAAGTCAAAGCCAAAGTATTGCAAACCGTAAAAGAAGAAGTTGCTGGGATTAAACTCGAGGACGCTTCTGCCGTGGTTTCAGGCGGTCGTGGTATGGGTGGACCGGAACCTTTTACCAAAGAGCTTGCCGAACTGGCAAAAATACTCAAGGGTGCTGTTGGCGCGTCCAGACCGCCATGTGATAATAAATGGGTGGCGGATTCCATTCAGGTTGGGCTTACCGGCAAGATCATTGCTCCTGAATTGTATATTGCGGTCGGAATCTCCGGCTCAAGTCAGCATATGTCAGGCTGTTCGGGATCGAAATGCATTGTTGCTATTAACAAGGATCCTGAAGCTAATATATTCAAAGAGGCCCGCTTTGGCGTAGTTGGTGACTGGAAAGTTGTGCTACCCGCCTTTACGACCAAGGTCAAAGAGCTGGTTCAATAGCTCAGCCTTAGGAAAAGTTAATGGAGAGGCCCCGGGGTTAACCTCCGGGGCCTCTTGTTTTTCATTTAGATTGCTTGAAACCATTATTCGCCGGCAGCGCTTTTTTGCTGAGCAATGACTTTCTGCGCAATAGGCGCAGGTACGGATTCATAGTGGCTGAACTCAACCGTGAATGTGCCCCTGCCCTGGGTCATGGATCTGAGATCGATGGCATAACGTTGGATTTCAGCCAGAGGTGCCTGTGCCTGTATAACATTCAGCCCGTGACTGGGGTTCATACCCTGCACACGGGCACGCTTGGTGTTCAGGTCGCCAATGATATCGCCTGTGAAGGTATCAGGTACGGTTATGGTCAGGTTCATGATGGGTTCAAGCAGTACAGGTGAAGCATCCTGCATGCCCTTTTTAAAGGCCTGAATAGCAGCTATTTTAAATGACATCTCTGATGAGTCTACCGGATGGAAGCTGCCATCATAGAGGGTAACCCTCATGTCGACCGCCGGATAGCCAGCTAAGACTCCTTCTAAACGAGCTTCTTTAATACCTTTATCAACCGCCGGTATATAATTTCTGGGGACGGCGCCGCCTACGACGCTTTCAGTAAATTCGAATCCACCGTTAGGCGGCAGAGGTTCCATCTTGATCAAAACGTGTCCGTATTGACCATGGCCACCAGTCTGTTTCTTGTGTTTGTACTCGGCATTCACAGGCACAGTGATGGTCTCCTTATATGGTACTTTGGGGGTCTCCAGAACAACTTCAACGCTGAATTTGCGCTGAAGCCTGCTAGCGGCGATTTCCAGATGGGTATCCCCCATGCCTCCCAGTATAAGCTCGCCTGTGTCCATGTCACGCTGCAACTTTAGGCTGGGGTCCTCTTCACATATTCTGGCCAGCCCGGCGCTCATCTTGTCGAGGTCGGCTTTGGATTTAGGATGGACAGCCTTACTCAGGATGGGGGTCGGGTAATCGATAGGCGCCAGTTTCAGCGGATGATCTTTAACGCCGAGAGTATCACCGGATACAGTATTGGTCAGTTTAACTACCATGCCGATATCACCTGCGCCTATTTGGTTGACTGCCTCCTGGGTCTTGCCGTGTGGGATGGAGACCTGTCCGACCCTCTCCAAAGTTGCCTTATTTACATTCCATACCTGCGAATTGCCGGCAAAAACGCCGGAAAAGACCCTGAAATAGCTGATTTTGCCCACATGAGGATCGGTAGTCGTTTTGAATATCAGGGCCGCCAGCGGCGACTCATTAGCTGGTTTGATAGATTCCGTGCCCGAGGATCCCTCGGCTTTGAAATTACCTGCTGTAGCGGGTGAAGGCAGATATTCGATGATAGAGTCGAGCAATAAAGATGGCCCGTTATTGGTCAGGCTGGATCCCGCCAGGACCGGTATTATGGAACCCTGTAGGATCGATGCCTTGAGACATTTATAAATCTCTTCCGTCGTAATCTCGCCGCCATCAAGGTATCTCGTCATTATCTCATCATCAATTTCAACAACTGCTTCAATCAGCTTTTCTCTGGCATTGTCAATATCGACTTTCAGAGAAGTCGGAACCTCGATCTCCTTGGCAGGTGAGCCGGCGTAGGCTTTTCCAGTGATTACATCTACAATACCCTTAAATTCTTTTTGCGATCCGATGGGTATTTGTACGGGCAGGCAACGGCTACTGAGCTTGCTCTGTATTTGTTCAAGTGTATTATAAAAGTTGGCATTTTCACGATCCATTTTATTTATGAAGACAAGCCGGGGCATTTTGGCCTGGGAGGCATATTCCCAGACCTGTTCGGTGCCAACCTCAACCCCGGATGCTGCACAAACAACGATGATGCTCCCTTCAGACACCCTCAGTGCAGCTTTAACCTCACCCACAAAATCGGGATAGCCCGGGGTATCAAGCAGGTTTATCTTGATGTTCTTCCATGTGCAGGGCAGAGTGGTGATATTGATACTTATCTTATGCTTGATCTCGTCCGGGTCATAGTCGGAAGCAGTAGTGCCATCAGCCACATTCCCCATTCGGTTGATGGCTCCTGTATCAAATAGCATGGCTTCAACCAGCGAAGTTTTGCCTGCTCCGGAATGGGATAGTATGGCTACGTTGCGGATTTTATCAGGTTCAGATTGCTGCATCTAAATACCTCGATTCTCGCTGTAATTTTGACGGACAACGAGTCATTTTAGCAGTGTTACACTCGAACAGTCAAGGAATGTGTATGCGATGTGTCAAGACTCTTTAGAAATGTCCTATAGTTCGACTCATTAGAAATGTCATACTGCCATAGGGTGATCATGTCAATGCTGGCTCTTCCCTCCGTGTAGATTGCAGGGTAAACCTTCGCCAGGGATGAGTTGGGGGAGGAATGTATTTCCTCCTTGGTGCAAGGATTTCTTGTTTTTGATGAGGGATTGGGGGCTTTTGAAGTAACTCCTTGATTTCTGTGAAGACGACCTCTCTATCTCTGTAAACCATGTGAATCGAGCCATCCAAATGCTCTTGCACCGTAACCCTCCTCTTAGCTGGCGGCAAGTTGGACTGAGACACTATCTGAAAGAAATGGCTCTTATAACGTACCATGCTTACGCTCAACCCGCCCC
>DFZI01000009.1:0-131 GCA_002383665.1 Dehalococcoidia bacterium UBA4060 | reverse complement strand
ATTCCGTATCTCTCAACCCAGGCCCAAAGCACTCGCATTGCGGCAACCGTTGTCTCCTCCTGGCTCATCAGAGCTAAGGTCTTTCCTGTTGCATCATCCACCATATCCATCAGACAGGCTCTATCCTCTTG
>DFZI01000075.1 GCA_002383665.1 Dehalococcoidia bacterium UBA4060 | reverse complement strand
TGCCTGCCCGGTTGAGGGTGGCACTGGCCTGCTGTATCAATATGTGTGGCGCCGTGCATTGCTCTGACATTGCCATCGTCGGTGTACATACTAAGCCGCCCAAGGTTGATAACTCTAAGCTGGCTGCATTATGCGAGATTCCTACTACAATGTCGGCTTGCCCGACAGGTGCTATCCGCAAGGATCCCAACAATCCCAAGGGACTGGTTGTTAACGAGGAAAAATGCATGTATTGTGGCAACTGTTTCACAGTGTGCCCGGCTATGCCGCTGGCCGACAGCGAGGGTGACGGCGTGGCTATTTATGTCGGCGGCAAGGTCTCCAATGCCAGGACTGCCCCCATGTTCTCGCGTCTGGCTATACCGTATCTACCCAACAATCCGCCACGCTGGCCAGAAGTGGTTGGTGCCATCAAGAATATCGTAGAAGTTTATGCCAAAAATGCGTTGCCTGAAGAAAGGATGGGAGAATGGATCGAACGTGTCGGTTGGGAGAGCTTTTTCAAGCTGACCGGGATTCCTTTTACAGAGTACCATATTGATGACTTTACCCATGCAATTGATACGTACCGCACTACCACCCAGTTCAGATGGTAGAAGGAGTATTAAGATGACCGAAGGAATCAGCGAGGAGTTAAAACAGAAGATACTTGATTATCTGGGCACCACTTCAAAGGCCAAGAACCGGGACGTTGCCCGTGCTATCGAAGTCGATAAGGTGCTTGTCGATAAAGCGATTGCAGAGCTGGCCAAGGAAGGTAAGATAGAATACATTTATCTGGGTACTTCGTATATTCAGTTGAAAAAATAGTAGCTTTTTAAGGCAACTGGTATAACGACACGATGAAAATACCGCGTTTAATGATAGCTTCGCCTCAAGGCCGGTCAGGGAAGACTACCGTGGCTATTGGCCTGTGTGCTGCGTTAAAGAGGCGTGGATATGCGGTCAAGCCCTTTAAAAAGGGTCCTGACTATATCGATCCTTCCTGGCTGGCTGCTGCTTGCCAGTGGATGGGTGGGTGTACCAATCTCGATACATTTCTTTACAGCAAGGAAATTCTCTTGCCCGGATTTTTGAAATCATGCGAGGGTGCCGATATCGCTATCATCGAAGCTTCCATGGGGCTGTATGACAGTTCCTTCGAAAATGGCAAGGGGAGCTCAGCCTGGATGTCCAGACAGATAAAGACGCCCATCATCCTGGTGCTCAATTGTGCACGCATGACCAGAAGCGCTGCTGCCATGGTATCGGGTTACATGAACTTTGAACAGGGAACTCACATTGACGGTGTAATATTGAATAATATATCGGGCACCAGGCACGCCGATACTGTTATGAAGGCGTTGGAACATCATTGTGGCATACCTGTGTTGGGTGTGTTACCCAGGGATGAGGGTTTATGTATACCCGAAAGACACCTCGGCATTATCCCTGCTGCCGAACATCTGGAAACGGACCGGATCATCCACGGAATAGCGGATTACTTTGAGCGTAACTCGGATATTGACAGGATCGCGCGTGTCGCCTGCAGCGCGCCTGACCTGCCTGACCAGATGGGAAGTATCAGGAAACAGTCCAGCGCGATGTGCCGAATAGGTGTTTTATATGACAGTGTTTTTACATTCTATTATCCGGAGAATTTGCAGGCACTGGAGCAGTCCGGAGCAGAGCTGGTCTATATAGACTCGGTTCATGATAGGAGCTTGCCTGCTATAGATGCTCTTTATATCGGCGGCGGTTTTCCTGAGCTGTATGCTTCTGAGCTTGAGGCAAACATCGATCTCAGGAATGATATAGCCCGGGCTGCCCGGGCTGACCTGCCGGTTTACGCCGAATGCGCGGGTTTGATGTATTTGTGTAAATCGGTGAATACAGTGCATGGTATTTTCCAGATGTGCGGCGTTTTTGATGCCGATGTCACGGTTCATAAGAGGCCTGTCGGACATGGTTATGTGATATCAGAAGTTACAGGCAAAAATCCATTTTTTGCCGTTGGTACAGTTATGCATGGCCATGAGTTCCACTATTCCAGGCTCAGTTTTACGCACCAGCCGCAGTTTGCCTGCCGTATGAGCCGCGGCTATGGTGTTGACGGGCATGCCGATGGTATGGTGCTTAGCAAGGTGTTTGCTACATACTCACATATACATGCCTGGGGAGTGCCGGAGTGGGCGGGTGCCTTTGTCAGGGCTGCTGTAGCCAGACATGAAGAAACCTGCAAAGTCAATGTATAAACTGGAGGTAAATAAATGACAAATTGTCCGGTATGCAAGATGGATGTTGAAGAAAAGAAGGCCAGAGGTACCAGTGAATATAAAGGCCAGACCTACTATTTTTGTTGCAAGGCCTGCAAGAAAAAGTTTGACGAAAACCCTGAAAAATTTGCTGATAAAAAATAAGAAGGAGTGATTGATAATGCCCAAGGTAACACTCGGTGGTAAAGAAATAGAGATTGATGAGGACGGGTTCATCCAGGAACCCGATAAATGGGATGAGTCTGTAGCCAAAGACTTAGCCAAGACCGAAGATGTCTCGGATATGACTGAAGAACATTGGAAGCTGGTCAATTATCTGCGCAACTACTTCCTGGAGTATGGCATTGCCCCCCCTGTGAGGATGCTTGTGAAGCAGACTGGCTTTGATCT
>DFZI01000036.1:13208-20887 GCA_002383665.1 Dehalococcoidia bacterium UBA4060 | reverse complement strand
ATGTTAATTGGGCCAGCTTACCAGAGGATATTAGCCTTAAACCCACCTGGCTGAAGTTAAATCCACATATTTATTCTGGTTAGCCTATGTGCATAGTGGGGGAACTCTTTGCCTTTTGTTGCCGGCAGGCCTGTTTAAAGTGAGTTAACCAGGCTGAAAGAGTAGCTGAATGGCAAAAACCTGGACATTTTTGTTTTGCCGGCAATAAACCACACGGTTTGAGCCTTCATTCTACCTCGTTTTTCTAAAAAATTTTGAAAATCCACGGATTGAGGTGACCTATTTATTATTGACAATGGTAACTGCGTTGATTTAATATTTATTGGCTTAGCAAAATATGTCCTCAAAACATAAACCTCAAAATCTTGACCCCGCAGTAACCCTGGGTGAAATGGCCAACCTGTATTTATCTACAATATCCAGTGCACAGGCTTCGGAAAGTAACCAGGAAATTTTCAAGTTTATCACGTGGTACGGCGAAGAAAGGCAGGTTGCCTCTCTGACCGGCCAGGAAATAGCGAACTACTGTGACCAATTTATTACTCCCACTACCAAATCTGTCCAACACCTGAATATTGTAAAGGTTTTCTTGGCATATGCACACAAATGCGGTGGAACAGTGTCCAACCTGAGTGCTCATATCAGAGTAAAAAAACTACCAAATAAGAATTCCAATACTGTTGCCCGCAAGAGTGAAGATCGCATTATTATCACCACGCAAGGATATGAAGAATTGGAACGGAAGCTTGCTTCACTAAAAGAGGAAAGGCCTAAAATAGTTGAGGAGATACGCAGGGCCGCTGCGGATAAGGACTTCAGAGAAAATGCCCCGCTGGAAGCTGCACGGGAAAAACAAGGCCATCTCGAAGGACAGATAAGAGATATCGAAAATACTCTTAAAAGGGCCAAAATCGTAGAATCGGCTGATGTTCAGGGTTTAAGAATATCAATCGGAGATACAGCAACTATTTTTGACACACACTCCGGAGAAAGAATTGCCTATACGCTGGTTGGGCCAAAAGAGGCCAATATCACGCAGGGGCGAATATCAATTGTTTCACCCATGGGGCAGGCACTGTTTAATAAAGAAGTTGGAACAGTATTCGAGGTAAATGCACCGTCAGGAGTCCTGAAATATAAAATACTTGCTATAAGTAAAAGCTGACAGCGCATTAAATATGTAACTTTTGTTCTTCGCCATATTAATTTATAATATGGCGGTTTTGGTGGATTGAACTGATAATGATACATCAGCATATATTCAATGTACGGTATTTAAGGAATAGCATTGTAGAGATAAAAATTTTTAATATGAGGAGGCATTATGGACTTTCGACTGACGGATGAACAATTAGAGCGTAAGAAAGAGTTTTACAAGGTCTGTGCAGAGTTAGAAAAGAAAAAACCAGCATCCTATATAGGTTTTGAAAGTCAGTTCAATGATGAAGAGGGGTGGAACTTCCACAGATACTGCGCAAGAGAATTTGGCAAGCGGGGTTGGTTAGCATTAGGGTGGCCTGCAGAATACGGGGGCACTGGCACTATGATGGACAAAGTCCTGCTGACTGAAGCTCGTGGATATTATGATCTGCCAGGTTGTGATATCTTCGGTGTAGCTATGCTGGCACCTACCTTGTTAGCAGCGGGCAGCGATGAACTTAAACATGAGTTTCTACCCAAGATAGCCAGTGGAGAAATTATGTTCTGTGAACTATGGAGTGAACCTAATGCTGGCTCAGATCTGGCAATGCTCCAATCCACTGCTATACGTAAAGGCGATGAGTTTATAGTCAACGGGCAAAAGACATGGAATACCGGCGCCCATTTTGCAGATTGGGCCTTCGGCGTATATAAATCTGACCCAAATGGTAAAAAACACCATAATCTTACCTTCTTACTCTGTGATATGAAGAGCAAAGGCATCACGGTCAGGGGCATCCCGTACATGAATGGGTCCCATGTCTATAATGAGGTTTATCTCGATGATGTGCATATCCCCGCCAAATATATAGTAGGTCAGGAAAATGAAGGATGGGCGGTTGTTAATGTACTGGCCGCTTTCGAAAGATCCAACATTGATATGGTTATGGGTCTAGTAAGAGCACAGGAAGACCTTGCAAAATATTGCAATGAAAATAAACGCAGTGGTAAACTGTTGGCTGAAGACCCGCTTTACCGCAACAGAATATCAGAAATTGCGTGCTCGATCGAAGCCGTACGCACACTAGCCTATCACGTAGCAGATCAGCAAAACAGAAATGAGATGGGATTAATGGATGCTGCAGCGGTGAAAATTTTTGCGAGCGAATTGCTTGAGAAATTTGCTCACCTGCAGACAGACATACTCGGTCCATTCGGCCAGGTTAAGGCTTCCAGATGGGCAAAGATGAATGGCACAGCAGAGTACAATTACCAGGGATGCTTTGTCCCTATCGTGTCAATGGGAACCAATGAAATCCAGCGGAATATTATTGCTTGGTATGGACTGGGCCTACCCAGGATGAAATAATTAATTTAGTGCATATAATTCATAAGGGGGAATTATGGATCTCAGGTTAACAGAGCAACAGGAAATTTTAAAGAAGTCGGCTAAGGACTTCCTGACCAAGGAATGCCCGAAGGCAAAGGTACGAGAGCTTGAAAAAGACGAGAAAGGCTATGATCCTGATCTGTGGCAGAAAATGGCTGAACTGGGATGGCTGGGTTTCAATATACCCGAGGAATATGAAGGTATGGGTTACTCATTTGAGGACCTTACTATCCATATTGAAGAGGTTGGCAAAAATATCCTGCCCGGCCCTTATCTCAGCACCGTAGTCAACACGTTTGCCATTGTGGAAGCTGGGTCTGACGAGATGAAAAAAGACCTGCTCCCTAAAATTTCCAACGGTAAGTGTATCCTGACCCTCGCCTGGCTCGAAGATAACGGCCAATTTGATGCTGCTGGCGTTACTATGAAAGCAACTCCCAAAGGCAGTGACTATGTTCTAAGCGGTACCAAGTACCTCGTTGATAGCGCACACGTCGCCGATAAAATGATCGTTGTGGCAAGAACCGGGAGCGGCTCAGGTTCCGATGGCATCACGCTTTTCGTCGTCGATGCCAAGGCCACAGGCATTAAGAGCGAAGTGATGCCGGTCATCTCACTGGATAAGCTTTGCGCTGTAACTTTTAAAGACGTAACTGTTCCTGCCAAGAATATACTGGGCAAGGTTGACAAAGGCTGGGATATTTTGCGGGCAATCGTACGCAAAGGCTCGATTCTCAAATCAGCGGAGTCACTGGGTGGCCTCGAGACTGTTGTTGATATGACCGTTGCCTATTCCAAAGAGCGCGTGCAGTATGACAGGCCGATTGGCGCTTTCCAGGCTCTTCAGCACAAGATGTCCGACATGTGGATTAACCTCAGCACCAGCAAATACCTCCTTTATGAAGCAGCATGGATGGAATCTGAAAGCATACCCAATGCCAAAGAGGCTTCTATGGCAAAGTCTTACATTAACGAATCTTATAAATTTGTCACAGCCTTGGGCGTTAAACTACATGGCGGCATTGGTACAAGCGCAGACCATGATGTTCCACTATACTACCGCAGGGCTAAGGCTGCCGATACCGTCTACGGTAGCACTGACTACCACAGGGAGCAAGTGGCTCAAGCAATCGGACTTAAATAGCTAAAGTTCAAACCAACAAAAACCCCGCTTTTAACGAAGGGCGGGGTTTTTTGTTACAACATGATTGATTTTAATTGCTCTCATACATAGATTATGTTATACTTTTGAGCGGTTTTGAATAAGCGTTTTTCCCTTGGTTCAGGAGGTTAAGTAAATTTGGCAGATTCAGTAACAGTCAAACAGTTATTAGAAGCAGGTGCTCACTTCGGTCACCAGACTGGGCACTGGCATCCGAAGATGAAAAACTATATTTTCACACAGAGAAATGGCATACACATCATCGACCTTGAACAGACAGTCACCCTGCTCAACAAAACGTGTGATTATGTTAGGGAACTGGTAAGCAGCGGTCAAACCATATTGTTTGTCGGAACCAAAAAGCAGGCGCAGGATATCGTGGAAGAAGAAGCCAAAAGGTGTGGCATGTTTTATGTAAACCAGCGCTGGCTGGGCGGCATGTTGACCAACTTCAACACTATTCAGAGCAGGATAGATTATCTGGTCAGGCTTGAAGATAAAAAATCCCGGGGAGAGTTGGATTACCTATCTAAAAAAGACAAGCTGAAAATGGATAAGGAGATAGGCAAGCTCAATAAGCTCATGGGCGGATTCAAAGAAATGACCACACTTCCGGGTGCCATATTCATAATTGATACCACCAAAGAAAAAATAGCGTTGGCCGAAGCCCAGAAAGTTGGTGTACCTTTGGTAGCCACGGTAGATACAAACTGCAATCCTGATAAGATTGACTATATTATCCCGGCTAATGACGATGCAATTAAAGCCATCAAAGTAATCTGTACTTATATAGCAAATGCAGTGCTGGAAGGAAAAATGCTGGCCGAAGCTGGTGAAAAGAAAGGGGTGGAAGCTGAAGACGAATCTGAACACGCCGAATCTGAAACCGAAGCTGCAACCGCTTAAACCATGTAGCGGTATTAATGCTTACCTGCGTATATCTTTTTGATGCCA
Source organism: Dehalococcoidia bacterium UBA4060 (assembly GCA_002383665.1). Taxonomy (GTDB): domain Bacteria; phylum Chloroflexota; class Dehalococcoidia; order GIF9; family UBA5629; genus UBA6808. The sequence continues at coordinate 16,241 of DFZI01000036.1, read as the reverse complement.
AAGGAGGACTGAATTGGATATCTCAGCCGAAAGAATAAAAGAACTGCGCCAAAAAACAGGTGCAGGTGTGATGGATTGCAAAAAAGCACTGACTGATGCAGGTGGTGATTTTAATAAAGCCCTTGATATCATTAGCGAACGTGGACTTGCCATTGCCAAGAAGAAAGCAGAGCGCACAGCCGAGCAGGGAATAATTGAGTGCTATGTACACACCGGCAGTCACATTGGCGTCATGCTTGAACTCAATTGCGAGACTGACTTTGTCGCCCGCACCCAAGATTTTAAAGATTTGGCCCACAATATCGCTTTACAAATCTCGGCCATGACACCATTATATATCAGCAAAGAGGATATCCCAGCAGGTGATACATCTGATCCACAGGTTGTGTGTCTGATTCAACAGCCGTTTATTAAAGACCCTGCTAAAACAGTGCAAGATATAATCACCGAGACTATAGCTAAAACAGGGGAAAACATAAAGGTACGAAGGTTCGTCCGCTTTGAACTGGGTTATTAGAATTGTCTGCCCAAGAAACACAATATAAGAGGGTACTTCTCAAACTTAGCGGCGAAGCCCTGATGGGCAACAAAAGCTATGGGATAGATCCTGCTGTACTCAATTCAATCGCCCGTCAAATTAAAAAAGTCACAGCACTGAAAGTCGAAGTAGCCATTGTAGTAGGTGGGGGAAATTTTTGGAGGGGTGCGGCCGCCGAAGATGCTGGCATGGATCGTGCTACAGCTGACCATGCAGGCATGCTGGCCACCATCATCAATGCCCTTGCCCTTCAGGACGCCCTGGAAAATAATGGGATCGTTACCAGGACACAATCCGCTATTACCATCCAGGCTATCGCCGAACCATACATCCGTCGCAGAGCTATCAGACATCTCGAGAAAAAACGCGTTGTAATCTTTGCAGGCGGCACAGGTAACCCCTATATGACAACTGATACCGCGGCAGCACTGAGAGCCATAGAGATTATGGCAGATGTGCTGCTGGTAGCTAAAAACAAAGTTGATGGTATATACGATTCGGACCCCAGGAAGAACCATGGCGCGAGAAAATATCGTCGCCTGACTCACAGACAAGCCCTATCGCTTCAGCTCGAAGTTATGGATATGACGGCGTTCACCTTGTGTCAGCAGAATAAACTACCTATAATTGTATTTGACCTCCAGAGTAAAGACAGCATCTTAAGAGTAATCAAAGGGGAAGATATTGGGACTACAGTTACGAGTGAGGATAAAGAATGATTGAAAATGTACTCAAAAATGCTGATGTTAGAATGAAAAAAGCCGTCGAAGCCCTGAACAATGAGTTGTCCAGCATCCGTACCGGACGCGCATCCCCCGCTCTTGTTGAACACATCAAAATTGAATACCAGGAAATATTGACACCGCTTATACAGCTTGCTTCCATCTCGGTGCCCGAGCCCAAAACCATTATCATTAAACCCTGGGATCGCAGCATCATCAATAATATTGACAAGGCCCTATTAAAATCTGATCTGGGTTTGAATCCCACCAATGATGGTACCAACATACGTATAGCAATCCCTCCTCTCACTGAAGAACGGCGTAAGGATCTGATTAAAATAGTTCACAAAAGACTGGAAGAATCGCGAATTCACATCCGCAATATACGCAGAGACACAGTGGATGAGCTTAAGCAGCACGAAAAAAACAAGGACATATCTCAGGACCAAAATATCAAGGCTACAGATCAATTACAAAAGCTGACTGAGAGCTATATTAACACCATCAATAAAATCGGCAAAGATAAAGAAGAAGAGATCCTCGAAATTTAGATGCCTGAGACGCGTGGAAAATGTACCACCTGTTAGGTATTTGCCCTGCAGCATACATATATAGGGTACATTATCGCCAGATTACACCGTAATATTTGCACTGATATGATATTGAAAAGGATTATCACTGGTGTTTCTGTTGCAGTTATCGTGGCTGTCATTATCTGGCTGGGGGATCCCTGGCTTACCATTGCAGCCTGCATCATTTCTGCTCTGGCAGCCTTTGAGTTTTACCGGATCGTAAAATGTGAGCATATCCAGCCGCTGACATACCCAGGAATTTTCTTTTCTATCCTGTTTGTGTTAAACAGCCACATAAGTCATCCATATTCACAGGCATTTCTCTTAGCTCTTATCATACTCGTACTTTTAATCTGGGTGCTGTTTAAACAGGATAAAGATAATGCTTTCATCAATGTAGCCTGGACTATTACAGGCATTTTTTACACCGGATTCCTCCTATCTTTCTATATCAGTATGCGCAATTTTACCAATGGCATGGGATGGCTTTTCCTGGTATTAACCTGTACTGCTTTGTGTGATGTGGCCGCTTACGCTTTTGGTAGCTGGCTGGGCAAACACCCGCTGGCTGTTTCGGTAAGCCCCCACAAGACCATTGAAGGATCGATAGCGGGGCTGATAGCATCAATTTTATTTGCTGTCCTGCTGGGCATATTTTTTAAATTACCTGTGAGCTACCTGCAAATGGTAATAACCGGAGTAGTGATTGCTGTCTTTGCCCAGATCGGAGACCTGGTAGAATCATTATTAAAAAGAAATATGAAAGCCAAAGATACTGGTTATATATTACCTGGTCATGGAGGCATACTCGACCGTATAGACAGTCACTTGCTGGTTGCGCCCGTGGCATATTTTCTTGTCTTACTGCTAACAAAGCAGGGTTGACTACTTCGCTTAATTTTGCTGCGGAGAGCCAACCCTGCTTGCATTCACAAGCTTAATTATCAGATCGTAATATTGCCTTTTTTCAACATCTTGGTTGGTTCAAACCATTTGATACCGGTCTTCTTGGCAATAGCTTCACATCTCTCGGCTACCTTGTCCCAGCCCATACCCTTGGCCAAAGCAAAAGGACCAAATGCACCACCACCACCATTAACCATAGCCAGGTCGATCTCGGCTGCACTCTTGGCAACACCGTCTTCCAGAAGCTTGGTGCCCTCATTGACCTGAACACAGATCAGATCCATAGGATCAAAAT
>DFZI01000036.1:0-12996 GCA_002383665.1 Dehalococcoidia bacterium UBA4060 | reverse complement strand
TCTTTCTCAACCCTGACCGGTACCATTGTGCCTCTAAAGTTTTTCATACTCTTAACCAATTCGACAGATACATCCATTGTCTCATCGGATGTCTTCTTGCCACGGATGACCTCTACCAGCAACATCATAGCCGGCGGATTGAAGAAATGCAGGCCAAGTACCTTATCCGGCTTTTTTGTGGCTTCTGCCATCTGTGTAATGCTCATATTGGAAGTATTGGAGGCCAGAATCGCGTGTTTGGGAGTATCCTCATCCAGCTCCTTAAAGATCTTAAGCTTGAGATCAAGTATCTCTGGGACAGCTTCAATTACATAATCAGCATCCTTGACTGCATCCTTCATTACAATATAGCCAGATAAGCGTTTCATGACAGCATCCATGTCTGCCTGTGACATCTTTTGCTTACTGACCTGTTTTCCCAAGCTCTCCTTAATCTTGGCCAAGCCCTTGTCAACAAATTCCTGCTTGATATCGTACATGTTAACCTTATAGCCGGCCATAGCGGCAACTTCGCCAATACCATGACCCATGTCACCAGCACCAATTACTGCGATTGTTTTAATGTCTGACACTTTCATTTGATCACACTCCTATAATTATTTTATTCGCCGATAAATTTAGCTTCCCTTTTTTCCATGAAAGCGGTCATTCCCTCAAGGGCATCTTTGGAAGAGCTGACAGTAGCTGAACCCTCCAGTTCGATTTCAATACCTGCAGCCATGTTTGTATCCTGCCCAAGAACTACTCCGTTGAGTATAGACTTCAAGGCCAGCGGTGCTCGTTTACTCAAATTAGCGGCAATTTCCTTGGCATCCTTCAGCACCTCACCAGGCTTGGAGACCTTATTCAGCAAACCCCACTCATAAGCCTCCCTGGCATTAATTCTTCTGCCCAGCAACGCAATTTCCAGTGCCTTTGTACGGCCAAGCAGCCGCGGTAGCCTTTGCGTACCACCCCAGCCTGGGATTATACCCAAGGTGATCTCAGGCAGACCAAGAACAGCCTTCTCTGCATCCACCATCACACGGAAATGGCATGCCAGTGTCAGCTCAAAGCCACCACCCAAAGCATATCCATTAATAGCAGCAATTACAGGCTTGGGTGATTTTTCGATCTTGTTATAAGTGTTATGCCCGGCACGTGGCATCCAGGCATTCATTGGGTCTGTAAAGCTGGAGATATCAAAACCAGCCGAAAATGCTTTATCGCCAGCGCCGGTTATGATAATGGTCCTTATAGCTTTATCTTTAATAAGCTCATCCATAGCCAGGCCAAGATTGGTGATTGCAGGATAATTAAACGAGTGTACCGGGGGCCTGTTCAAAGTGATGATCCCTACCGCACCTTCCTTTTCTAATATTAAAGTATCGTAAGCCATATTCCCTCCTTGATTGTTTAATTTCGCACTACATTATAACTCAAATCAGTAAATCTTCCCCCAAGAAAAGGGCTTTTTCAAAATAATAGCGTGATATGTTGATTTGAAGTAACATATGATAGTCAAACAACATGAGAAAAACAATTAAAAAACTGGCTATCCTCGGTTCAACCGGATCTATAGGCTATCAGACGCTGGAAGTCATCCGTCTTTTCAGGGACAGGTTCGAAATAACCTGTCTTGCTGCCGGTAATAATATTAAAGATTTTTCATATCAGGTTGCTGAGTTTCAGCCCCGTTTTACCTTCTGCAGTGATAACACCAAAGTTAAAGGCAAGGATGGTCACCTGTCATTAGAAGAAATGTCCTCGCGTCCGGACATCGACCTGGTAATTATAGCGACTACAGGCAAGACAGGCCTCCAGCCCGCACTCGCAGCTATCCAGGCCGGGAAAACCGTCGCTATAGCCAACAAAGAGATCTTGGTCATGGCCGGAGAAATCATTACCAGCATGGCAACACAGCATAAATCAACTATCCTGCCCATAGACAGCGAACATAGTGCTGTCTGGCAATGTTTGCGCGGCGAGACTAGCGAAATAAAAAGATTGCTGCTTACTGCATCTGGCGGGCCATTTTTCAGTCATCCACAGTCAAAGCTCACAGATGTCACGGTGAAACAGGCTCTAACCCACCCAACCTGGAAGATGGGGAAAAAGGTAACTATTGACTCTGCTACACTATTTAATAAGGGAATGGAAGCAATAGAAGCCCACTGGCTGTTCAATATCCCTTACGAAAGAATTGAGATACTTATACATAGACAAAGCGTCATTCATTCCATGGTAGAGTTCATCGACGGGTCCATCAAGGCTCAACTTAGCATACCCGATATGCGTCTGCCCATCCAATACGCATTATTTTATCCCGAGAGGATCGATAACCCGTCGCTCTCACGAATCGATTTCAACATGATCCGAGAATTGACCTTAGAACCAGTAAATTACGATCAATTCCCCTGCTTGAAACTGGCTCTGGAAGCAGCGAGAAAAGGTGCTTCTTATCCGGTCGCATTATGCGCGGCAGACGAGATTGCCGTACAATTATTCCTGGAAAATAAAATAAAATTCACTGACATTGCCCGTATTATTGAAACAGTATTAAACTTACACAAGCCTTCGCAGTGCTCCAGGCTGGAGGATATTCTTTCAACAGATGCCCTGGCCAGGGAAATCGCACTCAAGGCAGCAACTGAAGGACAATAATGTTACAGACTATACTTATATTTATAATCATGTTGATCGTTCTGGTGCTAACGCACGAGTTCGGTCATTTCATTACGGCCAAGCTTTGCAAAGTCAAGGTGGAAGAATTCGGCATCGGCTTTCCACCCCGCATCTGGGGAATTAAGAAGGGTGAAACTGTCTATTCAATCAATGCCATACCTATGGGAGGATTTACCAAGCTGGCAGGAGAAGAAGACCCCTCTGAGCCAGGTAGCCTGGCCAGCAAAAGCATACCAGCCAGGATACTTGTGCTAAGCGCCGGATCATTGTTGAACATCCTGTTGCCAGTGCTACTTTTCATGATCAGTTTCATGATCCCGCATGATGTCACCCTGGAAAAGGTGATGATCAAAGATGTCGCCGCAGGGTCGCCTGCTCAGGCAGCCGGCATTGAGGCCGGTGATCGCATCCTAAAAATCAACGATCAGATTGTTAAAAATCGTTCCGTACTAAGTTATCAAATACAGCTTCACCTCGGCGAACAGGTCAGCATGGTAGTCCAAAAACCTGATTTGACCGAGCAAACAATCGTAGTTAGACCTCGCTGGAACCCGCCACAGGGAGAGGGAGCTACCGGGGTCATCTTAGAATCCGCTAATGCTGCAATAGTAACTGAATCAATGCCATTCTGGGAAGCCCTCCCCAATGGCTTTATACACTGCTGGGAAATACTGGTACTTTTCCGAAACGAGGTTATAAGTTGGTTTGTCAGGAGCACCGCTCCACAACTGGCAGGGCCAGTTGCCATTGCTCAGCTTACCGGACAGGTAGTAAAGGCGGGAATCAGCCCCCTGCTTGAGTTTACCGCTCTCATCAGCATTAACCTTGGCGTATTTAACCTTTTCCCTTTCCCTGCCCTTGATGGCGGCCGCCTCATCTTCGTCTTTTTGGAATTGGTCAGGCGCGGCAAGAAAATATCACCTCAAAAAGAAGGGCTTGTACATACGATCGGATTCATTGCACTTATGGCATTGATACTGGTGATCACATATTTCGATGTTACCCGGCTGATCATGGGAGAAAGTCTTCTGCCTTGAACAAGCGACGAAGCTCGCGAGCCATCAGCATAGGGGATGTCACAGTAGGAGGCGGAGCCCCTGTCAGAGTTCAATCAATGACCAAGACCGACACGAGAGATATAAAATCCACTGTCAGCCAGATAAAGGAGCTTGAAGACTGTGACTGTGAGATCATCCGTGTTGCTGTGCCCGATCGGGAATCTGCTTCAGCTATCAGGGAGATCAAGAAAAGGATCAACATCCCCTTAATAGCTGATATCCATTTCGATTATCGGCTGGCATTAGCCTCGATCAAATCCGGTGCTGATGCCCTGCGTCTAAACCCCGGCAACATACGGGACAAAGACCATATTAAACAGGTTGTCCTGGCAGCAAAGGATCATCAAATACCCATACGCATAGGCGTTAATTTCGGCAGCTTGCCGCCCGGCAGGCCTAAAGGACAGACTAACGTTCAATACATGGTGCATCTGGCCATGGCTGAGGTGGAGCTGCTGGAGAGCATGGGGTTCGACCTGATCAAGATAGCACTCAAGGCATTTGATGTGCCATCCACTGTGCAGGCCTACCGCACCATTGCAAAGAAAGTTGACTACCCCCTGCATATAGGCATCACCGAAGCTGGACTCCCCCGTACCGGCGTGATCAGGAGTGCGGTCGGTATAGGCATCCTGCTCAATGAAGGCATCGGGGATACCATCCGCGTCTCTCTCAGCACACATCCTCGTGAGGAAGTATTTGCCGCCTATGAGATACTCAAATCGCTTAACCTGCGGCAGCATGGTCCGACACTGGTTAGTTGCCCTACCTGCGGCCGCGCAGAGGTCGATACACTTGCTCTGGTACAAGCAGTCAACGACTACCTGCAAAATGTGACGAGTCCCATTAAGGTGGCTGTCATGGGGTGCGTTGTCAACGGACCGGGCGAGGCCAGAGACGCTGATGTGGGTATAGCCTGCGGTAAGGGGCGAGGCATGATTTTCCGGAACGGTAAAAACGTCCGAACCGTAGATGAGGCCAATTTTCTCAATGCTCTCATCACTGAGATTGAAAGGCTTAAGTAATTTTTACAGTCTACCTATTTATCACAGCATCATTTAAATTAACATCAAAATATTCTAAAATACGCTGTTTATTGAATACTTGTGAGGGTAATAGTATGCGGTTTTCCAGGTTATTAGGCAGGTCACTGAAGGAGGCGCCTTCCGATGCCGAGTGCATCAGCCATAGCTACCTTGTGCGCGCCGGAATGATACAGCAGGTTTCAACAGGTGTTTATTCCTATCTGCCCCTGGGCTGGCGCGCCTTCCGCAAAATCGAGAACATTATCCGTGAAGAGATGGATGCCGCTGGTGGGCAGGAATTGATGATGCCTTCTTTACAGCCGATGGAGCTGTGGGAAAAATCTGGCAGATTACCCTCGTTTGATAAGACTCTGTTTACCCTGAAGGATCGCAAGGGCCACGTCATGGCACTGGGCCCAACACATGAAGAGATCATTACCGACCTGGTGCGGCATACTGTTCAGAGCTACCGCGACCTGCCCCAACTTCTTTATCAGATCCAGAACAAATTCAGGGACGAGCCTCGACCCCGTGGCGGCTTGCTGCGTGTACGTGAGTTTTTTATGAAGGATCTTTACAGTTTCGATGCTGACGACGCCGGACTGGATGAAAGCTATGGTAAGATGGTGCAAGCTTACAAAAACATCTACTCACGCTGTGGTCTTTCGGCCGTGATGGTTGAGGCTGACAGTGGCGCCATAGGTGGCAAGGCCTCACACGAATTCATGCTCCTGGTAGAAAGCGGTGAGGACGAGATTATTTTCTGCCCGGCATGCGGATATGCCGCTAATATTGAAAAGGCCACCAGCATCAAGCCAGCTGGCAAAAATGAGGCAATGTTGGCAGTGGAAGAGGTTGCCACGCCCGGCCTCAGATCTATAGATGAAGTTGCAGGTTTCCTGAATATCACGACTGACAGGACGCTTAAATCGGTATTTTATGTGTGCGATGGGCAGGTGGTCTTCGTTGTGATCAGAGGGGATTTTGAGGTCAACGAGACTAAACTTAAGAATGTGCTAAAGTGTACCGAGATGCACATGGCCACCGAGGCCGAGGTGCAGCAGACAGGCATCGTAGCCGGGTATGCCTCACCCATTGGATTGGAAGGTATTAAAATCGTGGCTGACGATTCTGTCAAGCTGGGCAGCAACTTCGTGGCCGGAGCCAACAAGCAAGATACACATCTTAAAAATGTCAACTTTCTGCGTGATTTTAAGGCAGATATGATCGTTGATATAGCAAAAGCACGTGCCGGTGACCCCTGCCCCAGGTGCCAGAAGCCTGCCAAGACCGAACGTGGCATCGAAGTTGGTCATGTTTTCAAGCTGGGCACCTTCCTTAGCGAAAAATTGGGAGCATACTTTCTTGACAGGGAAGGTAACTATAAGCCGGTTATCATGGGCTGTTATGGAATCGGATTAGGCCGTCTTCTGGCTGCGGCTATCGAGCAGAACCATGATGAAAAAGGTATTATCTGGCCACTCCCCATTGCACCTTTTCAGGTCTACCTGTGTCCGATAAAAGACGATGCTGCCGACGTCGCACGGGCAGCAGAGAAGCTATATAATAATCTAACTGCCATCGGCGTTGAGGTGCTTTTTGATGACAGGCCAGAATCACCGGGAGTCAAATTCAACGATGCTGATTTAATCGGTATCCCCCTCCGGATCGTGATCAGCCCCCGCACACTCAGGGAAAATGCCGCTGAGATTAAGTGGCGAAAGGAAAAGGACTCACAACACTTGCCACTCGAAGGCCTGGCTGAAACCATTAAATCAATACTATCCAAAGCATTGGATGCCTCGCCGTGATATAGTGATCACTTATCCATGCCCTCAATCCATAGGACATAATGCTGTTTTAGGGGACCAGCATTTCTCAATAAAATAAGCTTCCCGAAAAAATAGATGCTTAGCACTTCTGCCGCTGGGATTTATTACGAAGTTGATTAAGAGATACGTGCCTTCTAAAATCAAGCAAGCCAGTCAATGTGTCTTCTTCCACATCCTGTACTGGTACAACGCACCTAAGCACTTAATAGTAATGGCGGCGGAGGGAAAGACTGGGATACGATGTTCCTCCAGATATTCAGTGATCTCATCGTTGAACTTAAGCATAGCGAGTTGCCACATAGCCAGTGGCTTGCCTCTTTCTGCGGCGATGCTAAACTTAGAACAGCAGTCAACAGATTTAAACGGCCATAAATCATAGGGGAGCTCCAACGCCAAACAGTCCACATTTTCATCTTCTGTCATAGCCAAGATATAAGCCTCATGATGATTTTGTAGTGGATGAAAAGGGGAGATCGCCCCTAAGTCATAAGGATTGAGATTGATCTCCCAAGGTGGAAACGAGCTTTTCAATTTATCGTAGCTTTCACGTCCTGGCTTTGCCATGACCAAGCCATACTGAGAGCAAGCATCCGTAGTTAGCACAGCTTCACCACCGGGATAAGTAGCCACTGCAATCTGGTTGCCCCGTGGTAAAGGCAGATAGCTAAAAGCTTTGGCTAAGTACAAAAAATCGTCAAGAGTGTCCGCTCTAGTCACACCAGCCTGATTCATAGCTGAATCAAAGACAATGTTATTGGCCATCGCTATCGATCCCGTATGCGACATAGCTGCCTTAGCTCCAGCCTCAGTCCTACCGCCTTTTAACACAACCACCGGTTTGAATTTCACGGCTTCACGCAGCAGTTCGAAAAATTTGCGACCATCACCCTTAACAGCTTCCAAATGTATACAAAGCACTTTCGTATCTTCATCGTGCATGAGGTATTCCAACATATCGACCTCTGTCAAATCCATCTTGTTACCCAGATCAATCAATTTGGCTATTCCGAGATGAAAATCCGAGACAATCCAATTGAAGCGTGGCTCATACATGCCTGATTGGAAAATAAATGACACATTCCCGGGTGGGAGCCTTTTTATTTCTGTGAAGCTAATAGCCATACCAACACGACTATTGATCGGGCTTAGTGCGTTAGGTCCGATGGCCCGTATACCTTGCTGTTTCAATATAGTGGCAATTTCATCCTGCAACTTCCGCCCTTCCTCTCCCGTCTCAGAAAATCCACCCGTTACTATCGCGACGCCACCTACCTTTTGACCATTCAGGCTTTTTATCACATCCAGCACATTGCGGACTGATACAGATATAACCACCAAATCTATAAAATCATCGACCTCATCTATGGCTTTATAGCATTTAATGTTGTTGATAGATTCTTCTTTGGGGTTTATAGGATAAATATGACCTTGATATCCCAAATTGATTAGATTCCTGACCATGTTAAAATTGTTGGATATCGGATTACTGGTAGCTCCAACAATGGCTACACTGCGAGGATTAAAAAAACAGTCCAAGACATTCTTACTCATATTTTTCTACCTTCACTCTTTCTTTCCCAGCGAGAAAGAAGATAATCTATATATTACTCTAAAATTTCCACTAACCATTTTTCTGCCCAATCAATAGTAGACCATTCTACGACCGCAGGGTAGCCCCGAATTCTTTTGAGAGAAAGGCCAAAATCTGCTTCTGGATTCCATCAACCTCCTCATCCTTAAGCGTACGGTCGCCAGCCTGGTAGATAAGCCTGAAAGCCATGGACTTCTTTCCTTCGGGCACCTGTTTGCCCTCATAAAGATCGAACAATCTGACCTCAGAGATAATGTTGAACTTTTTCAGAGCTGTCACTATTTTATCGTAAGTAACTTCGGCGTCTACCAGTAACGCAATATCACGTGCCAAACTCGGATACCTGGGAACAGCCTTATAGACTGGCTGCTTGCCAGCTATAGTAAATAGCTTGTCTACATCCAGCTCAAACATGAAGGCCTTTTCCGATATATCGAAATTGGCCAGCACTCTGGGGTGTATCTCGCCGACCACGCCTATTTTCATTTTATTGTAGATGATATCAGCACTGCGTGATGGATTTAATGACATATCCTCGCCGGGCAGATAGTCAGCATAGATCCCGCATCGAGCCAACAGCGCCTGAACAACGCCCTTGGCAAAATAGAAATCAGCCGGCTTGGGCTTTACCTGCCAGTATATATCGGGAACAACGCTGTCTATCAATCCGCATAGTATTTCACTCTCTTTTGGCAGGTCCCTTGTTCGTGGGATAAAGACCTTGCTTATCTCGAACAAACGTATGTGGATTTCACGGTTTCTCTGGTTGCGTGCCATCACCGACAGCACGCCCATACGTATATTGTTACGCAGGTATTCAAGCTCCCGACTCATCGAGTTCTCCAGCTTAAGCGGGGCAACTCCGTCAATCTCGCTCTTGGCAGATAATTTCTTTAACACTTCAAGGCTGGTAAGCGGGTAAGTGATAATCTCCTGGAAGCCCATAGCAACCATGACCTCACGTAATTGCTGTCTGAATGCAAACAGGCGCGAGCCTTGTCCTGTGGGTAATGAGGAGCTTAACATGGACAGTGGGATATTATCATAACCAGTCACCCTGGCGACCTCTTCGACCAGGTCTGCTGTGCAATTGATGTCATTGCGCCACCATGGCTTGAAAGCATATATCACACCCGTCTCTGGTTTTTCGCATTCAAGCCCCAGTGATCTCAGGCATTTTTCAATCTCTGTAAGGCTGAGATCCAATCCCAGTAACCTCTTCACATCCCGTCTTGCAATTGACACTGGCCTCTTCTCAGTCCTGCCCGGATAGCAGTCAACAATGCCTTTAGCTACGGTCCCGGCGCCCAGCCGTGCCATCAATTGCGTAGCACGTTTAGCTGCATAATAAGTCAGCTCTGGATTAAGACCTTTCTCGTACCGGGACGAGGCCTCACTGGATAGCTTCAGAGCAAGGGCACCTTTATGGATCGCTGCCTGACTGAAATTAGCTGATTCCAGCAGTATAGTCCTGGTATAATCTCGGACTTCTGTGGCCAAACCTCCCATTATGCCAGCTACAGCCACAGGACGCTCAGCATCAGCTATCAATAATATATCAGACGTAAATTTCCTCTCTTGCTCATCCAGCGTGTACATGGTTTCGCCTTCAGATGCCCGCCTCACGATAATCTTCTTACCCTTGATCTGACTGTAATCAAATGAGTGTAAAGGCTGACCGAACTCCAACATTACATAGTTGGTCACATCGACGATATTGACAATTGGCCTCATGCCACAGGCTATCAGACGGTCCTGCATCCACTTAGGCGAAGGGCCCAGCTTGATATCTTCAATCGCCGTGGCACAGTAGCGAGGGCACAGGTCAGGCGCCTGAATCTCCACCGACACCATCGATTCAACGGTCTTTTCGGATTCCTGATAGGACAGGTCTGGCATTTTGAATGGTTTCCCGGTTAAGGCAGCAATCTCGCGTGCAATACCCATTACTGACAGACAATCGGCACGGTTAGGAGTAACTTCGATATCGAATATGACATCCCCCAGGTAATCAGACAGCAGTTTGCCGATCTCATATTCTTGCGGTAATACCAGAATGCCCTCATGGTTATCTGCTATACCAAGCTCTTTTTCTGAACAGATCATGCCCTCTGAGGTGACTCCCCTGATCCTGGCTGGTTTAAGCTCTTCAACCTTGCCAGTATGGCCATTGACCAATGTGGCCCCCGTCAAAGCGAAGGCAACCTTATCGCCTGTTGTAAGGTTGGGAGCACCGCAGACTACGGTTAACTGTCTGGTGCCAAGGTCTACCGTGGCCAAACTGAGGCGGTCAGCATTGGGATGAGGATTGACGGCCAGTACCTGACCGATATATATCTTATCCCAACTACCACCAGTAACCTTGATGTCAGCTACTTCCAACCCGGCTGAGGTCAGTTTCTGGGCTAATTCCTCGGAAGAGGTATCAACATCGACATATTCTTTTAACCAGCTTAGAGGGACTTTCATCAAGCACCTTTACTAAAATTGATTCAGAAACTTTAGATCGTTGGAATAGAATAATCTTATATCATCGATTCCATAGCGAAGTATAGGTATCCTTTCCACACCCATGCCGAAGGCAAAGCCGGAATACACTTCAGGATCGATACCACAACCCCTCAGCACATCGGGGTGCACCATTCCAGCACCCAGTATTTCGATCCATCCGCTATTCTGGCACAGGCGGCAACCCTTACCACCACACATGAAGCAGTCGATGGCTATCTCCACACCGGGCTCTACAAATGGAAAGTAATCACATCTGAACCGGCATTTCCGATCCTGGCCAAAGAGTCTGCGTACAAACTCGAAGAGGATTCCTTTAAGATCCGCCATTGTAATATTTGTATCAACAGCAAACCCTTCCACCTGGGAAAACATCCATTCATGTGTTGCATCAGTAGCCTCGTAGCGGTATACACGCCCCGGTGAAATAATACGAATGGGTGGCTTGGTCTTCTCCATGCTGCGTATTTGCACAGGTGAAGTATGCGTCCGCATCAGCATTGGCCTGGTTCCGGTAGGAGTATGGTAATCAACCCATAAAGTAGCAAAGCCATCGCGGGCAGGGTGATCGGGAGGCATGTTAAGGGCGTCAAAATTGTAGTACTCCCATTCTACTTCAGGACCTTCGGCAACCTGGAAGCCCATGCTGCTAAAAATACCGCAGATTTCATTGATAGCCCTTGTAGTAGGATGAATACGTCCTATCTGGAAAGGCTCGCCAGGCAAGGAAACATCTATCTTATCGTGCTCCAGAGAGACTGCAACATTGCTCTCCATCGTCGCTTTCCTGGAGGAGTAACTTTCTTCGAGAATACTTCGAACTTGGTTAGCCCGTGCACCCACCATTTTCCTTTGACTGATGGGTACATCGCCCAATGAACGCAGGATGCTGGTCAACTTGCTTTTTCGACCAAGGTAGCGTATACGCCAAGCTTCCAACTCTTCAAAGCTGGAGATATTTTGCAATTCAGCATTAGCTTGCGAGACAACTTCTTCGATTTGGTCAAGCATTTCGGGTAAGCAGAGCCGGTCAGCTTTTAAGTTTTTCGGCTGCCAACTTTACCAGTGAGGAAAATTTAGCAGGATCTTTAACGGCAATATCCGCAAGCATCTTGCGGTTGATTTCAATATTGGCCCTGTCCAGACCATTTATGAATTGGTTATAGGTAAGGCCACCCATCCTGGCAGCGGCGTTGATCCTGACAATCCATAATCTTCGCATATCGCCCTTACGTTCTCTGCGATGAACATAGGCATAATCGAGTGCATGAAGCATCGATTCATGTGCATGCCTGTATAACGCATGGCGTTTTCCATGGTGCCCTTTGGTCAACTCCAGTACTTTATTATGTCGTCTGCGGGTTGTAATCCCGCCTTTTACTCTCGACAATTGATCCCTCCCGGTTTAGTGATAAGGCAATATCTTTTTGATCTTTTTTGCATCAGCTTTGTGCAGTGGGATAGTCTCATCAAATACACCCTTGACACTGGCCTTCTTCCGACGTCTGAAATGGCTCTTGCCTTGCTTCATACGCATAATCTTGCCTGTGCCCGTAAAACGAAATCGGTTTTTAGCTCCCTTATGGGTCTTGAGTTTTGGCATTTAAACTGTTTCCTTGACCTTTATTTCCTTTGTTTCTTTATTATCCTGTGCTTCCTTACCTGCCCTGGCCTCTTTGGTTTCCCTGGGCGCTAACTGCTTGCTTGAGGCAGGCGATAATATCATACTCATAATTCTGCCTTCGTGTATAGGTTGTCCATCAAGCTGTGCCACTCCCTTTAAATCACCGGCAATTTTTTGCAACACTTTAATACCCAGCTCAGGATGCACCATCTGTCGTCCCCGAAAAACTACTAATACTTTAACCTTATCTCCTTCTGATACAAATTTTCTAGCCAGGTTTATCTTTATATCAAGATCATGGTCCTTTACCTGGGGCCTTACCCTGATCTCCTTCAGGAGGCCTGACCGCTGACCTAAGCGTACCTTTTTTTCTTTTTTGGTCTGTTCGTATCTGTACTTACCATAATCCAGTATCTTACAAACCGGTGGAACGGCTGTAGGTGCTACCTCAACAAGATCCAGCCCTTTTTCATTCGCCATTTGCAACGCTTTATCAGTGGCTACGACACCGATCTGCTCACCATCCTCACCAATCAACCTTACCTCTTTGCAACGAATACGATGATTTATATTCAGTTCTTTAAATATGTTTTTATATCCCTCCTTTTTATATAAAACCAACTAAGTCTGAATATTATCATATTTTGTAGCTGCAATCAAAGTTTTTCCAATTCTCTCGATTCATTCAACTTCT
>DFZI01000011.1 GCA_002383665.1 Dehalococcoidia bacterium UBA4060 | reverse complement strand
GCTGTATGTATACAATGAGTTGATGCGAGGTGGGAATCCAGCTTTTGGCAATATCAAAGTAAGAAGGTAGAGAATATTTGCTGAGGGACCGGAAGGTTATAAGAAAATGCTAAGTGAGAGAGAATGTTATGATTGAAGCAGAATCCAGACTAATCGAAGCGCTCAAATTTGCCATACAAATGGAACTGGACGGTAAAAAATACTATTTACAGGCAAGCAAACAGAGCACAAATCCGGTGGGCAAAGAGCTTTTTACATGGCTGGCCAGGCAGGAGGACCGCCACAGACAAACTTTTGAGGAGATATTTAAATCTATTGCTAATAAGCAGGGCTGGCCAACCCGTCAGGTTAAACCCGACAGTAGCATGAGCACCATTTTTGCTGAAGCAATTAAAAATGCCGGCAATAATATCCCAGTTAAAAAAGCGGAGTCTGAGTTTGCTATCAAGGCTATGGACATGGAGATAAAATCACGTGACTATTATACGAAGCAGGCTGAGCTGGCAACCTCGGAGGCAGAAAAAAACTTTTTCATTTCTCTATCTGCTGAAGAACAGGGACACTATCTTGGCCTGGTCGACTACAGGGAGTATATAACTGACCCTGTTAGCTGGTTTACACGCACCGAACACCATCTGCTCGATGGTGCGTGAGTAAAATATGAAGCAGGAGAGGTAACATGTCAGAACCTATGCTCATAATAAAAGGCCTCGCTGTAGCTATCGACGATAAGCCGATATTACATGATGTTAATTTGACAATCAACAAGGGAGAGACGCATGTCCTTTTCGGCCCTAATGGCCACGGCAAGACGACTTTACTCATGACCATCATGGGTGTGCCCCGTTATAAAATAACCGGAGGAGAAATTATATTTAAAGGTCAGGATATAACTGAGATGCCCATAGATGAAAGGGCCCGGCTCGGCATAGGCATGTCATTGCAACGACCACCTGTTGTGCGGGGCGTTAAAACACGCGACATGGTTTCGGCCTGCGCAAGGGGTCGTCAAAGTAACGAAGAACTGGAAACAATAGTCAAATCAACAAACCTCAGCGAGCTTGTAGAAAGAGATATCAACTACGGTTTCTCCGGCGGCGAGATAAAACGCTCCGAACTGGCACAATTGTTGGCCCAGCAACCAGACCTGGTTCTGCTCGATGAACCTGAATCAGGCGTCGACCTGGTTAATATCTCTCTGATCGGTGAACTGATAAATACGCTCCTGCAAAAAAAACATCCCATCCGTGAGCGTGAACGCAGCGGACTTATAATTACGCATACGGGCCATATTCTGGAATATGTCGATGCTCGCACCGGATATGTCCTGCTGGGCGGGACAATTATTTGCGAGGGTGATCCTCACGAAATCCTTAAAACTATCGTTAAACAAGGTTACGAGGAGTGCCGCAAATGCATGATGTAAACTCCGAGAAAATACGCAAAGAAAAAGCAAAAATGGCCGCATCTAAGCGGGCTCGTTTCGGTGAAGATATTGACCTGAATAAATATGAGCATGTAGCCGAGCCCTTACCCTATAAGGAGGACCCCTCCAGCATCGCCCCTGATGCCAAGGCTCAGATGCTCCAAACGGGTATTACAGTTGATGATCTCAGCCAGCGCTCCGGAACTATTATTCAAATAGATCACTCAGTTGTACACAGTACAACCCAACAATCGGGCATTGAGATTATGTCAACAACCAAAGCACTGGAAAAATACGACTGGTTGCATGATTATTATTGGAAGGCTGTGCCAGTAGATACCGATAAGTATACTGCACACGTCGAATTAAACCCCGGCAACGGCTATTTTATACGTGCTCTTCCAGGCAGCAAGACTGTCTACCCTATCCAGGCTTGCCTGTACATAGGGAAGAAAAATCTTGCCCAGAGCGTCCATAACATAATAATCGCTGAGGAAGGATCGGAGTTGCACATAATCACGGGCTGTACGACATCACCAAGTGAAGAGGCAGCAATGCATCTCGGAATATCAGAGTTCTATATTAAAAAGGGGGCTAAGATCAGTTTTACCATGATACATAACTGGTCTCCTGAGATTACTGTACGGCCACGGACCGGTATCATTATTGAGGATGATGGAATATATCTGAATAACTACATCATCATGAAACCGGTAAAATCCCTCCAGACCAATCCGATTGCGCATTGTATCGGTAAAAATACTGTATCACGCTTTAATAGCATAGTGGTCACACCGCCAGGATCTAATATGGATGTCGGCTCACAGGTCATACTGGACGGTGCCGGATCGCGGACGGAGATAATCTCCCGTGCGATCACAACTGGGGGTAATTTCATCTCGCGTGGATATATTGAAGGCAATGCCCCTGAGGTCAAAGGTCATCTCGAATGCCGCGGTCTTATTCTGAAAGATGAGGGCCAGATATATGCCATCCCCGAGCTTAAAGGAAACCTGGCTGGCATTGACCTGTCGCACGAAGCTGCTGTGGGCAAAATCGCCGAGGAAGAGGTCGAATACCTGATGATGAGAGGACTCAGCAGACGGGATGCCACTGCCACTATCGTCAGAGGTTTCCTGCATATCGATATCGAGGGTTTGCCTGCGGAGTTGAACGAACAGATCAAGCAGACGATCGCAACCGCAGAGCAGGAAATGCTGTAATAAGGATACGCAGTAATAAATTAAGGAGGGGGATCATTATGAATACCAAAGCTCTCTATTCTCTCACATACGGCTTGTTTGTGGTCTCTTCATTTAAAGGCAACAAATTCAATGGACAGATTGCTAACACGGTAATCCAGGTGTGCTCTGAGCCACAGGTAATACAATGTATTATCAATAAAAATAATCTAACACATGATTATGTCAACAACAGCAGGGTATTCGCTGTTTCTATACTTGCCAGGGAAACTCCACTGAATTTCATCGGTGGATTCGGTTTTAAATCGGGCCGGGATGTAGACAAATTCGCAGGCATCAATTTCAAAGTTGGAAAAACAGGCGCTCCCATAGTCCTGGACAACAGCCTGGCCTACCTTGAAGCAAAGGTAATTGCCCAGTATGATGTATATACTCACACAATTTTTGTGGGAGAATTAACGGATGCGGACGTGATAAAGGAAGGTGAGCCCATTACCTATGCTTACTACCAGCAGGTAAAACGCGGCAGCACCCCCAAATCTGCTCCCAGCTATCAGCCAGAAAAAAAGGAGGAAAAGTCAAAAATGGACAGGTATCAATGTAGCGTCTGCGGTTATATTTATGATCCTGAGAAGGGCGACCCTGAGGGCGGCATCAAACCCGGCACCCGCTTTGAAGATATCCCCGATGATTGGACCTGCCCCGTTTGCGGAGCGAGCAAAGACCAGTTCAAGAAAATTTAAAGGAGTCTGACATGAACACTCGTAATATCAAGCCTGGCATCGACGCCGTCGGCGCCATAGACTTTGACAGGCGCCTGTTCGATTCGCTTATACCCACACCGGACGGTACCAGCTATAACTCCTACCTGATCAGGGGCAGCGAAAAAACGGCCCTGATCGATACCGTAGATCCCACCATGGATAGCGTGCTGGTCGACAATCTCGACGAGCTCAAGATAACTCAGCTCGACTACATCATATGTAACCACGCCGAACAAGACCATGCAGGCAGCATTCCTCTAATGCTCGACCTCTACCCAGAGGCTAAAGTTGTATGCACGCCCAAATGTAAAGGAATGCTTGTCGACCTGCTGCATCTGGATGAGGAAGTCATCATCACCGTCAACGATAAAGATACCCTGTCTTTGGGCAACAAAACTCTCGAATTCATACATGCTCCCTGGGTTCACTGGCCGGAGACGATGGTCACTTACTTGCGCGAAGACAGGATACTGTTTTCTTGCGACTTTTTAGGTTCCCACCTGGCACAGACTGCACTGTATGCTGAAGATGAGTTCACGGTTTTTGATTCAGCCAAGCGCTATTTCGGCGAGATCATGATGCCCTTTCGCACCAATATTCAAAAAAACCTTGACAAGCTTAAGGACTATAAGTTTGCTATCATCGCTCCCAGCCACGGGCCTCTCTACAATAAGCCCGATTTTATTTTAAATGCTTACAGAAGCTGGGCCTATGATGAACCCCAAAATATCGTGCTGCTGCCATATGTTTCCATGCATGGCAGCACGAAGGAGATGGTTGATTATCTAATGGGTGCATTGATTGCCAGAGGTGTTAATGTCAAACAATTCGACCTTACCGTAGCTGATACAGGTAAATTGGCTATGGCACTGGTGGATGCTGCTACGTTGGTCTTGGGCACGTGTACCGTGTTGGGTGGAGCTCACCCTCTAGCGGCCAATGCCGCCTTTTTGGTCAATGCACTGCGCCCCAATCTAAAATTTGCCAGCATCATCGGCTCGTTCGGCTGGGGGAGCCGGGCTGTCGAGCAGATCACTGCCAGCCTGGGTAATCTCAAAATTGAATTAATTAATCCCGTATACATAAAAGGGAATCCGCGTGAAGATGACTTCAAAGC
>DFZI01000098.1 GCA_002383665.1 Dehalococcoidia bacterium UBA4060 | reverse complement strand
AGATGGTGCGGCCGCCTATCTCATAAGAGTGCACCTCGATTGTCTGGCCCGCCACAACCTGGTCTCCAATCGTGATTTTAGCCTTGTACAGGAGATCATTAATCGGCACAGCAAATATCTCCTGGACTTCAAACGGATCAGGCTTGAACTCGTAGGGATAAGGGATCATCCCCACAAACGGCGTGATACAGTAAAGAGAGGTAACGGTTACCGCATCGTCAAGCGATCCGAGCACTTCGACATCATCCTCCTTCAATCCGATCTCTTCACGGCTTTCCCTCAACGCCGTAACCAGCAGGTCTCTGTCTTGTTTATGCCGTCCTCCGCCGGGGAATGATATCTCTCCTTTATGGTGTTCAAGACATTCGGTCCGTAGCGTAAATACTATGTGGTAATGGCCACTCTTTTCATAAACAGGGATAAGCACGGCCGATTCCTTGTATCCGCTATCCCGACAAATAACCCTGGGCCGTGTAGTCAGTACCTGTCTGAGCTCTTCTTTCATAGCACGTCACACTAATCATACAACCGGGGCCGGTGATCGAGCAATTCTTTGATTGTGAGTACATGCCGTATCCACTGTAGAATTCTTTCTGGCAAACTCGGAATATATAAATTGAAGGCCGTTTGGGATTTCCATAGCTAAAATTTGATTACCACAACTTCATTTATATATACTAAAAAGTTGAGGTTTTTATATATGGCACAGACAAAAGACTATTATTCAATACTGGGGCTGCCCAGAGATGCTACAGACGAGCAAGTCAAGAGGGCCTTCCGCAAGCTGGCCATGGAATACCACCCCGACCGTAATCAGAATTCGGGCGCAACAGAGAAATTCAAGGAGATAAATGAGGCCTACGAAGTCCTCTCCGATCCCCAGAAACGCTCCTATTACGACCGCTACGGGCATGCGCCAGGCGGTGACGGTGGGGATAACATGGGCTTTGATACTTTCGAATTCGGTGGCCTGGGAGATATCTTCGATGCTTTCTTTGGCGGCACAAGATCGACTTCGCAGAGACGGACTCCACGTAAGGGCCAGGATATTTCGGTCAAAGTCACTCTGACTTTCGAGGAAGCTTATACAGGGGTTACCCGTGATATTGAGTTCAACCGGGTGGAGCTGTGCTCAGTTTGCAAGGGCATCGGCTGCCGGCCCGGCAGCAATCCCACAAAATGTCCTGAATGCAACGGCACAGGACAGATACGGCGCACCCAGCAGAGTATATTCGGACGTTTCGTGCAGAACGCCACTTGCAGCAGGTGTCAGGGCCAGGGTACCATAATTACTGACCCCTGCCCCCAATGCAAAGGCCAGGGCAGGGAAAAGGTCAGGCACAAGCTTACTGTCAACATTCCATCAGGCGTTGATAATGACAGCCAGATGAGGTTACAGCATGAGGGAGAAGCCGGCTATTATGGCGGGTCACCGGGCGATCTCTATATCAGTTTCGAAATCAAGCCGCACAAGTTCTTCCTGCGCAAGGGAGCAGACATCATCATGTCTGTGACTCTTAACTTCGCTCAGGCAGCACTCGGCTGCAGCCTGGAGCTGCCCACCATGGATGGCAAATACACTTTGAAGGTTGGCCCTGGCGTACAGCATGGTAAGGTGTTCCGCATCAAAGATAAGGGATTCCCGAAGCTCAACTCCAAAAGCCGTGGTGACCAGCTCGTGATAGTAAAGGTTCAAATTCCAGAGAAGCTGGATGCAAGACAAAAGCAATTACTGGAAGAGCTTATGACCAGTCTGAAAACTGGCGACGAGTTTGCCAAACCCGACGGAGATATACTCCAGTACCTTGACCGATAAACGTCAGGCAATCCCGTGTACATGCCCGTTTAAGAAATATGGCTTGATACCATTGGCAACAAGTTCACCGTTCAGCACTCTGTATATGGCCTCCATT
The DNA here is from genome assembly GCA_002383665.1 of Dehalococcoidia bacterium UBA4060. Taxonomy (GTDB): domain Bacteria; phylum Chloroflexota; class Dehalococcoidia; order GIF9; family UBA5629; genus UBA6808. Next base: position 9,246 of record DFZI01000098.1, on the reverse strand, counting down.
AACGGCATCGGATAACCCAGCTTTATAGCCAGCAGGTGCGTTGCCCGGGCTGTACCAACGCCTTCCACTACATTGGACATGCCCGCCAGCACCTCTGATAGAGACTTGCCCCCGGCCAGTTCGAAACCCACATGATAGTTCCTGCTTAACGGGCTGATGCAGGTCGTAATAAGATCACCCAACCCCGCAAATCCTGTAAAAGTATTTTCATCAGCCCCGAGTTTCCTGCCCAAACCTGTAACCTCACGCCATCCAACCGTTACCAGCGCGGCTTTGGCATTGCTGCCAAGTTTTAGGCCGTCTGACATCCCCGCACCCAGGGCGATTACATTTTTCAAAGCTCCGCAAATTTCCACGCCCTTCACATCCTGGCTGGTGTAAACGGAAAAACTGTCGGAGGCTATGAGGTGTGTAAGATCCCGCGCATTTTGATCATCCTCAGATGCAATCACCGTCACGGCAGGTAACCTCTGGTTGATCTCACCTGACAGATTGGGTCCGGAAATAACAGCCAGCCCTTCCAATCCTGTCCGGCCGGTCTCCTCGGCCAGTATCTCGGTCATCCTTTTGCCTGTATCGGCTTCCAAGCCCTTGGCAGCGCTGACAAGTATGGCGGCCGGGTCGAGCAAGCCGGCAAAAATCCGCGCAGTTCGCCTGATGGACTGCGCAGGAACAGCAAATATGGCAACATCTGAGCCATCTGCCACAAATGCCGGGTCTGAACTGAACTCCATAATGTCTGCGGAATGTTTGTGCTGCAGCGAGGCAGCCTGCTCCGGTGATTTCGCCCATACATGCACATGCAAGCTATTAGCCGAAATCAGAGAAGCCAGCGTGTTGCCCCATGTTGTTGCACCTATAATTGAAACTTTGGTCATTTGTACTTCAAGTTAACCCTCTTTCTTTTTTTCCAGCGCTATTTGACGCGTGTTTTCTTATCTCCAAGCCTGTTCTCAGTACCTGACAGTAAACGCTGGATATTGCTACGATGCTGATAGATAATTAATAAGACCGCTAACAGCCCATAAATAACATAGATAGGTGTGGTCATACCCATCACGGTCAGGGCTACGAATGTCAACAAAGCACCTAATGCAGCCGTCATTGAACCCAGCGAGACATACCTCGTTATAATAACAACGACGGCGATCACAGCCAGTGCAACCAGTGCTACAAACCAGTTAATGGTTACCAGTCCCCCAAAGAAAGCGGAAACCCCTTTGCCACCCTTGAATCTGATGTATACCGACCAGTTGTGCCCGACCATCACCATCAGGGCAGCCACTATCTGGGCCAGCGGCACATGGATATCATAGCCGGCCACCATAAGTGGCTCGTTGCCGATGATAAGCCCGGCCAGCAGCACCGATGCCACTGCCTTGCCCACGTCAAGCACAGCCGTCAATATCCCGTACTTTATGCCCAGCACGCGAAATACATTGGTGGCGCCGATGTTACCGCTGCCGTGCTGTCGTATATCTACTCCACCCAACTTTTGGCTAATAATCAGGCCAAATGGTATAGCACCCAGTAAATAGGCTATAAGAGCGATCGCCAGTAGCTTGATTATCAAAATCACGTAATTTTCCCTCTGGTTTTACTCGATTTCTTTGTGACCTTCTTAAAAAGCAGTTCCAGTGATGTGCCCGTAAAGCCGAATGTTTGGCGCAACCTGTTTTCAAGGTAACGTTTATAGGAAAAATGCAATAGGGCAGGATCATTCACCAGAAACGTGAAAGAAGGCGGATTGATTCCGCCCTGATAAGCCCTGAATATCTCCAATCTCCGTGTTCCGCGCGGCGGAGGAGCATGGGAAACAACAGCATCCCTGACCAGCTTGTCTATTACTTCATCGGGCAACCGCTTTTGTCTTTCCCGCCAGACATCCAGTGCTACAGGTATGATATCCTTTACCCGCAAACCTGTTAGAGCCGAGACAAACAGCACAGGCGCATGGGAGATAAACCTCATGCGCCTGTTTATGACATCCCTGTATTCAATTTGCTTGTCATCACCCACCAGGTCCCATTTATTGATTAACAGCACGATACCCTTGCAAGCCTCCTTGATATAACCCGCGATATGCATGTCCTGGGCAGTGATGGACTCGCTGGCATCCATAACCAACAGCGCCACATCACAGCGGTTGATAGCTCGCAGAGTACGTACCAGCGTATAGAACTCCAAGCCTGTACCAGCTTTACTGCGTTTACGCAAGCCAGCGGTATCAATGAGCACGACCTCGCCATCGTCCTCCTTGAATATTGTATCAGTTGCGTCGCGCGTAGTACCTGCGATGCCATCAACAATTACCTTTTCCTCACCCACAATGGCATTGACCATCATTGACTTGCCCACATTGGGGCGACCCACAAAAGCCAGCCTTGGCCTGACGTTTTCTTCCGCCTGTTTTTCAGCCGCAGGCAACTTGTTAACCAGGGCTTCGAGCAACTCCATAATGCCTTTGCCATGGTGTCCGCTGACGGGCAATGGATCACCCAACCCCAGCCTATAAAAATCGGTGCAGGCAGTGCGCAGTTGCTCTGTTTCAGCCTTATTGGCTGCCAGAACAACCGGCTTACCCAACCTGCGCAGCCTATCAGCAATCTCCTGGTCAGCGGCGATCAGGCCTTCCCTTACATCCACCACAAAAATAATGGCATCAGATTCTGCAATAGCAAGCTCCACCTGCCTCTTAACCTTGTGGCTCATCTCATCACCCGGCTTTAGCTCAAGACCGCCGGTATCGATTAAAGTCACCCTGTGTCCGAACACATCAACGCTGGCAAAGATGCGGTCGCGCGTCGTACCCGGCAGGTCCTCGACTATGGCGATCGGCCCCCCTGCTATACGATTGAATAAGGTCGACTTGCCCACGTTCGGGCGGCCGACGATGCTGACTATGGGTTCCATTTTATGCAATCCAATTCTAACTCGTGCACAATACGATACTTAATACGTAATAATACGGAGATTATGTAATTCTGGCAACTATTTATATAGCTCGCCCAGCAGTGTGCGCTGAAAATGCAGACGGTTCTCGGCCTGATCGAAGATGACCGAGCGGTAGCGGTCTACGATGCCGACTGCCACCTCTTCCCCATGATGGGCAGGGAGAGGATGCATAACTATAACATCTCTTTTAGCATAAGATATCAGCTCGTCATTAATCTGGTAATCTGTAAAAGCGATACGGCGTTGCTCATATTCTTCTTCCTGGCCCATGCTGGTCCAGACATCCGTATAAAGAATGTCGGCATCTTTGGCCGCCATGGCCGGCTCTTCCAGCAGCATGATCTGGCTGCCGCTTTTTTCGGCATATTCACTGGCGATTTTAAGCACACTGTCTTTAATGCTATATTCTTGCGGAGAGGCGATGAGAAAATTCATGCCAGTCATGGCGCACCCCAGCAGCAGGCTGTTAGCACAGTTATTGCCATCACCGATAAAAGCTACGTTCAGTCCTTTGAACTTTCCCTTGCGCTCGTAGATCGTGGTAAGATCAGCCATGGCCTGGCAGGGGTGCTCATAGTCAGAAAGCGCGTTGATAACAGGAATACTGGCGTACTCGGCCAGCACTTCCAGAGTGCGATGAAGAAAGGTGCGCGAGATTATACCCTGCACATAGCGGCTGAAGACATGTGCGACATCTGGAATGGCTTCACGCTTCCCCAACCCCACCTCATCAGGCGACAGATATATCGGATAACCGCCAAGCTGATGCACGGCCAGCTCAAAGCTCACCCTGGTCCGCAACGACGGTTTCTCGAAGAGAAGGGCTATATTCTTACCGGCCAGCACCTGTTGCCAGGGGCCCTTCTTGGTTTTAATCGTCATCTTGACCAGCTGTTCAATCTCGTCTATGCCGAAATCCGCAACAGATAAAATATCACGTTTGGTCAACTTTAACCTGCTCCTGCATAAGTTAACAGTATAGCATAATCTTCAGGGCTCTTTCCTGGCTTCCGCCAGCAGATTTCCCAGGTCGCCATCATCCCCGGCCACTACCAGCATATCATTAGAAGTTACAACTTCATGTTCGTGCGGTGAGATGATCATTTCCTTGCCCCTCTGGATCATGAGCACAGCCACACCCCACTTACCACGCTGTCCAAAGCCCAGCTCGGACAGCTCCTTGCCGGTAAGGAAAGGCAACGCAGGAATTTTGGATATGCCGTAACGTTTTGTGATCGACATATAGTCCACCACATCTGTCAGCATAACACCGTGTGCAACCCTTCTACCCATATCACGCTGAGGGAATACGACCTGGTCAGCGCCGATCTTCTGTAATATCTCACCGTGAAGGTCAGATACGGCACGTGCAATTATATAGGGGGCCTTGAGCTTCTTCAGCAGGATCGTCGACATGACACTTGTCTCGATCATCGATCCTACTGCTACCACGGCAATCTTAAAATCTGGTATTCCCAGGTCACGCAGCAAAATTTCACTTGTGACATCTCCCTGTACAGCCTGCGTAACATAGGGCGCTATTTCCTGTACACGTTTCTCGGTCAGGTCAATTGCCATCACCTCATAGCCCATCTCATACAATGTTCTCGCCAGGCTGAAACCGAACCTGCCGATGCCGAGAACTACAATCTGTCCTTTCATAATTTTCTCCTGTTTAACCTATTGTTATAGGTTCCTGCGGATATCTGTAAATAGCATACTTCTGATGCAACATCATAAAGAGCGTCAGAGCAAGAATGCCAAGCCGGCCGGTGAACATGGTTATAATAATTACTATACGTCCAACTGCGGATAAGGAGGGCGTAACACCTGTGCTCAAGCCCACATTACTGAAAGCCGACACTGTCTCAAAGAGCAACTGAAGAAAGTCAATTTGCTCGGTTATAGTCAGAACAAGAACAACAATAGTAACCATGCCCAGTGCCAGCATGATCACCGTCAGGGCACGATATACTTGCAGTGGGACAAACTCTTTTCCGAAGGCGCCCGCATGCTCCTTGCCACGGATAACGCTCCAGATGGTAGAGATCAGGATGCCGAATGTATTAACTTTTATTCCTCCTGCAGTCGACGTCGATGCACCCCCTATAAACATCAATACGATTATAAAAAAGAGACAGTACTCCGTCATACTACCGGTATCGACGGCTGAAAAACCTGTGGTTCGTGCCATCGCTGATTGAAAGAATGCTACCATGGCCTTATGAGGGAAATCCATATTTCGCAACGTATCAAGATTGGAATATTCCAGGACGAAGATTACCGCTGTGCCAAATAGCAGCAGTATCCCAGAAGTTACCAGCACAATCTTGCTATTAAGGGTCAGCCGGGTAAAATTCCTCTTTATCAGAATATCCATTACCAGCATAAATCCGATGCCGCCCAGTATTGTCAGAGCAGCAGTCGTCATTAGTAATGCCGTATCCGTCTGATAACCTACCAGGCTTCGATTACTGCCAAAAATGTCAAAGCCAGCATTATTAAAAGCCGACACGGATTGGAATATAGCTTTCCAGGTTGCATCGGTTACGCCCACAGACGAAAAATGCAGGTATAAACAGACCGCTCCCGCGATCTCAGTCAGCAAGGCAAACAGCGTCACGCCTTTAACCAGATTCCCAAGCCCCCCCAGCTTGGGAACACCCAACGTAGCCCCGATTAGCATCCTGTCCCTCAACCCAATCCTGCTGCCGAAGATCAATATCAGGATGGTTGCGCCAGTCATAAAGCCCAGCCCTCCAAGCTGGATCAGCACAAGAATAACGACCTGGCCAAAAAAGGACCAGTATGTGCCAGTATCACATAAGGTCAGTCCCGTTACACAAACTGCCGAAGTGGATGTAAAGAGGGCATCCATAAGAGGCGTCGCCTCACCGCTGACGCTGGAAACAGGCAATACGAGAAGAAAAGCCCCTATAAAGATCAACAGAGCAAACGCCAGTATGAGGATAGCAGGGGACAGCATGCTGTTGGCAGGCACGGTTAGGTCCTCGAGATGGATGCGCCAGGGCGTAGTCAGTGTTGAAAGAGTAGAACCACTTCGATAACGACTTTTTCTGGTCATTATTGGTAAACAGTCTAAAGGTAAACAATGTCCGAGGTATTATAAAGGGCAGTAAAGACCAGCAGGTATTCCTTCAAGTGCCGGGTGATGAGGAAGTTCTGACGCACATGTTCCTTCCCGTTTTTACCAAGCATCTCAGCATATTCCCTGTTGCTCAGTAACTGCTTTAGTGCATAAGCTGCCCCATCCACGCTGTGACACAGCAAACCAGTCAGCTTGTCATGTATTTGAAGCGGTATCCCACCGACTGCTGTGGCAACAACCGGTTTGGCCTTCCACAGAGCCTCACTGATGGTCAAACCAAAACCTTCTCGGATAGACTTCTGGAAGACCACCGTGGCCGCTCGTTGTAGCGCATTGATCTCAATATCACTGCCCGGGGGAAGCAGCAGTATCTTTATATCTTTATTACCATCTGCACGATTCCTGACCTCATCCAGCACCTTATCTGACTCAGGGTCGTCAGTGGCCGTACCCCCTGCCAGCACAAGCTGGCAGTCAATGCCCTTCCTGACCATCTCAAAGGCCTGAATCACGCCTACTGGGTCCTTAAGATAATCAAAACGAGAAATCTGAACCACCAGTGGCTTTTGAGGGTTAATTCCATACTGGTCAAGCACAGCTTCAATTGTGCTGGTTGGCAGCTCCTTGTTCTTATCGCTCAAAGGGTCGATTGAGGGAGAGACCATGAACTGCGTGATGGACAGGTTTTGTGTGAAATTAGGAGCTGAGAAGATGGCTGCATCATACCTTTCCACAAAGTCATCAAGGGATCCCCAGAGCTTTTTGTCCGGCTGCGAGATATCGATGTGACAGCGCCAGACCCATTTCCCGCCCAGGTCATTCTTGCGTTCAATCAGCAGAACAGGCTGAGGGTCATGGATCAAATAATAATCAGCGGCAGGCCAGAGGATATCCTGGTTCTTTCTGTTGACCTCCCGGAAATAATCAAAATCATCACTGCTAAATGTCTCTTTGCGGCCATGAAGAGCATTATGTATCTTCTTGGTGATGTCAAAAAATCTGTCATCGCCTTTGATCACATCCCACTTGGCGTTTACACCAAGCTGATTCAGCAACGGCACCATGCGCGACAATATCTCAGCTACACCCCCCCCGACATAGGTGGAGTTCACATTTTGAACATTTTTGCGAGCCAGACGGCTTGCCAGCAGTTTCAGCTCATCAATAGTGCTTTTGCCCACAATCGGCTGATAATCTTCCAGCTTGTTTGTGAACTGCTTAACGATCTCATTGCTCATGGCTTTTACTTTATTCGCTTTTCCACCTGCTCAATGATAGCTGACCTCAACGCTTCCAGCGTATAGGTATATGGGAATAATGCGTCTATCCTGTCCGCCAGGTCATCTTCGCCGAACTGGTCTCTAATCCAGACTGAGAAATCATTGGACCTTTTCTGCAATCTCAGCCTGGACTCGAAAACATGGTAATATAGTGACCCCGTGCTGATCTTACGGATAACCTCTACGAACTCCCTGAGGTCACTGGCAACGTAGGGCGTGGGCAGGACAAAGCTGATTGACTTGATAAAATAAAGCTCCCTGTTAGCGCGTTTATCTCTAAGCCCTGGATGCCCCTCCAGATGTTGTTCAAGTGCCAACAACAGGGCTTCTCTTAACGCGCTTATGCTGGAGTAGGCAAAGGTGTCGATATTAGCCAGCTTTTCAGAGAGCACGTCGTCATCGAGCGCGTCACCAACCCAGAGGGCGAAATCATTAGCAGGCTCAGGCGTGAGATACTGATGCTCCTCCAGAAAATGGTAGGTGTGATAATAGATCACCGCATCCGGGGCAGTTTTTAAGATGTCGATCAGCTCGGTTAAATTCTGTGCTTTGAGGCCGGTCAGCTCCTTTAAGTGCAGCCTCGTAAAGAATTGAAACGGAGCCCCGGCCTTTTTCAGGGGGTAGCCATAGTTCATGACCGTCTCTTTCACGAGCTTGCTGTTGGGCATGACCACGATATTTTGGTCCGTGGTTCTGATCTTGACATTCATCCACCCTATGTCGATGACATAACCTTCAACCCCCGAGCCAAGCTTGACGAAATCACCCTCCTTCACCAGCCTGGTGGCAGTGATCTCAAATCCAGAAAATACGTTCAATATGGCATCCCTGAAAGCAACCAGAGCGACCAGTATCAAGGCAGAGAGAAGCAGTAGGATAGGGGTGATGGGCCAGCCCCAGAAATCAATCAAGATCAAAATGCCGATCACTATTAATGTGACCCTGATGCCGTTCGCAACGTGCTTACCTACTGGTCTAGGCGTCTTAATCTCCTCAGAATATAGCGCCAGCAAGCGATCGGACAGGATCATAAGTAACCAGATAAGCGAGATTATGAAAATGCTGGCAATGATCTTCACAGCCAGGTCTTTGGTTGGATTACTAAGATCGGAGATCATAAAGGCGATATAAGCACCCAGGAGAATGATCCAGAAAAAGAACGGCCCACGTGTGGTACGCACCAGGATTTCCCTGCCACTCCAGCCCGACTTCGACAGTAGTTTCGTCAGCCGGTTATAAACGAAACTCCTCGCCCACAGGCCAATGATGCAGAAGGCCACAAAGACGGATAGCGGTGCTACAATCAGAACCCAGTTGGCATTAAACCAGTCAATCATATAATAACCCTATAATAGCTTATCCAACTCCGAGAGAAAAGTGAGCACTTCCTGGGTAGAATTCAAATAGTACTTTGCTTCTGTCTCCTGTTCAGGCTTACCTACAAGTATGGAGATGCCGCCCATGTGATTGACCACCTTAAAGGCATCCTCATCAGTGCGGTCATCGCCCAGATAAACTGAAACCATATCCTTTCGCCTATGTTGAGGAACATATTTATCAACGATGAGGCTTACCGCCTTGCCCTTATCCCAGGGGATGGCAGGCCTCACCTCATGCACCTTTTTGCCGGCTGTAGTTTTAATTTTACCCATCATCCGCGGAAGCCTTACGATATTCTCAAACCTTCTGTGCACCTCTGGCAAAGTTTGCTCATCCACCAGCCGGTAGTGGACGCTCAAAGTCACACCCTTGTCCTCAACAATCACACCCTTGATATCCTTCATGGCTTTGTTCAAAACCTGGTTGATTAATCTTAATATCGAGTTTAACTCTTCAGCCAGCGGGTGCACAAACTTGAGGCCCGGTCCCTCTATCTCCAGGCCATGATTCCCTGCATATATC
>DFZI01000042.1 GCA_002383665.1 Dehalococcoidia bacterium UBA4060 | reverse complement strand
ATGCTCCCGAGTGGTGCCTGGAGTTGCCCATGATGGGCACCTTCGAGGGCACTGAGCCCGACCTGGAAGAATACCAGGTTAAGTTTATGACCCGGGAGCTACGTGATTTCATCGCCTTCCTCGAGAAGCTGCTGGGCAGGAAGATGGACTGGGCCAGGCTGGAAGAGCTGACCGAGATCGCAATCCAGATACATGAGACTACCTGGCAGATACATGAGCTGCGCAAGTCGAACCCGTGCCCGATGCATAGCACAGATTTCTGGAGCAGCATGCCACCGGCTCTGTTCTTCGCCGGTGATATGAAGGTCGCCCTCAAGTGCTATCAGGATATGCTTGCAGAAGTACAGGAGCGCGTCAGGAATAAGGTGGCCGGCATCAATTATCCGGAGAAATACAGGATCGTTTTTGCCGAGTTGCCACCCTGGCATAGCCTCAAGTTTTTCGATAACCTGGCCGAGATGGGCTGGAACTTCGTCTACGAAAGCTATGGCTATCATAACCCCAGGCCACCCGACCTGAGCAAAGTCAGTGACCCTGTGGAAAAGCTGGCCCGGCTCAGCCGCAATTTTATCTTCAATATTCACCCTTTCGCCAGGGCTGACGGCGTAGCCAATCCTATTATAGAAACTTACCTGAAGATAGCCAGCGGCTGGAAGGCCGATGGATTTTTCCTGCACCCGCTCATCTCCTGCCGTGCTGCCAGCGCAAGCTTGCGCATGGTACAGGACCAGCTCCNNCCGAGGCCTTCGAGCAGACCATGGACCATTATCGCAAGGTCAGAAAGTCCAGGGGCCTCGACTGGTAATAGCAGAATAATAAGGGGAGATTGATATGGCTATAGCTACGAATAAAGGGCTTTACCTGGCACATGAGATTTATGCGGACAGGAGCAGGCGTGTGCGCGAGTTGCGCAAGGATGGTAAAAAGATCATCGGCTATGTCTGCCTCTACCCGCCCGTTGAAATGATCACGGCCCTGGGGCTTATACCCTTCCGGGTGTTCGGGAATATGGATGAGCCAATCACGGCCGCCGACCAGGTATCGATCACGGTGGTCTGCCCCTTCCTGCGCAGCATAATCGACCTGGGCATCAAGGGCAAATTCAATTTCCTGGATGGCATTGCAGGCGCACATACCTGTGACGTGGGTGCAGGGCTGATCCTGCAATGGCGTGATTATGTCAAGGATACCCCGTTTACACATTTGATCGACATCCCGCATACCGACCATGCCCCGGCGATAGAATACTTTCAGCATCAGCTCAATTCTTTCCAGCGCCACCTGGAGGAGTTCGCCGGCGAAAAGCTGACCGACGAAAAATTGAAGAGGGCCTGCGAGCTGCATAACCGGCAGCGCCAGTTGGTACGGCAGCTTTACGATCTGCGCAAACCCGACCCGCCTCTCCTGACTTCCAGCGAGAACCTTGAGGTCCTGGTGGCCCTCTTCAGCCTGCCTGTGGACGAGGGCAACCGGTTGCTGGAAGATGTCCTTGCCGGGGTGAAAGAACGCAAGGTAAAGCCTCCCGCTAAGAAGGTCAGGCTGATGGTCTGGGGACCGGTCTTCGACAACACCGCTCTCTACGATTTGATTGAGGATGCCGGTGCTAATGTGGTGGTGGATGACACCTGCGTGGGCACACGCGCTTTCTGGGCCGATGTTAAGGCACCCTGCGAACTGCAGGCGCTGGCGCAGCATTACCTGGTGGATATCAAGTGCCCCCGCACCTTCCGCCAGGCTGAGCATGCCGGGACCAGGAGGGACTATGACAGGGACCTCGACAGCAGGTTCAGCTATATCAAAAAGGCCATTAAGGATTGGGGTGTCAACGGCGTGGTATTGCAGAGCGTTAAATACTGCGATACCCATGGCTACGAGGTGCCCAATCTCCGTCATTACCTGGATACGCTGGGCATACCCGGCATCTATATCGAGCACGATTATAGCGAGAGGTCGATGGCAACGATCAAGACGAGGGTGGAGGCTTTCGTGGAAACGCTGGGCTGAGGTTAATGGTAAGCCTGCATGGATACCCCAGCTCCCAAACTTTTTTTCGCCGGCCTTGATATAGGGTCGACTATGTCCAAAGCCGCCATAATCGACGCTGAAGGATCAATCTGCGGCTATGTGGTCGGCCCCACAGGTGCTGAACACCGCCATCGCGCCAACAGGGTGATGGAAGATGTGCTGGCAAAATCGGGGTTGTCCCTTGACGAGATAGCATATATCATCTCCACCGGCTATGGGCGCGTTAATGTCCCCTTTGCCGATAAGCAGGTTACCGAGCTCACCTGCCATGCACGCGGGGTGGCGGCCCTGTTCCCCGATGTGAGAACTGCCATCGACATCGGCGGACAGGATGCCAAGGCCCTCAAGATCAAGAACGGCAAACTTATCGATTTCCTCACTAACGATAAATGTGCAGCCGGCACAGGGAGGTTCCTGGAGGTGACCGCAGAAACCCTTGGCCTGGAGCTGAACGAGATGGGACGTGTCTCACTTCAATCTGCCAGGCCGGTCAGGATCAACAGCCAGTGCACCATCTTTGCCCAGCAGGAGATCATAGCCCGCCTGTCGGAGGGCGAGCCTTTGCCCGATATCCTGGCAGGAGTCTATATCGCCATCGCCACGCGTGTAGCCAAGCTGGCACGCCAGCTAAAGATTGAGCCACCGGTGGTCTTTACGGGAGGCGTTGCCAAGAACTCCGGCATGGTCAGGGCTATGGAGACAGTGCTGGGCGTGCCAGTGCTCATACCACCCGAGCCCCTCATCACCGGCTGCCTGGGCGCAGCTATCCTGGCGCGTGACGAGGCCCTCAAGCTTATCAGCCGCGGTGAATTTAGAACGCAGAAAAAACAGCTCAGCGAAGCCCATATCGAGTTTACAGAGAAAGCAGCGTGAGAAGTTACTACCTCGGTATTGATATAGGTTCGGTCGGCAGCAAGGCGGTTATCATCAATGGCAACGATGTCATCGCATCAACAGTCATTCCTTCAGGCACCAACTACGCCTCTACGGCTGCGGCAGTCAGGGCAGAGGTGTTGAAGCAGGCCGGATTAAAGGAGAACGATATAACAGCCAGCGCCTCCACCGGCACAGGCGGGAGGAACGCAGGGACAGTCAGCTATCATGGTGTGATCCTGTGCGATGCCCGCGGGGTCAACTTCATATTTCCCGCAGCCAGGAGCATTATAGACATCGGCGGGCAGGGCAGTCAGCTTATCTCGATCGATGAGGCCGGCCAGGTGATCAACTTCGGCATATCCGAGATCTGCGCTACGGGAAGCGCACGCTTGTTGCAGATCGTAGCACGCATCCTGGGCATCAGCATAAAAGAGATCGGGCCTCTATCCATGAAGGCCACCAGGCCATCCAATTTTTCTACATCATGCAGCGTCTTTCTCGAGACGGAGGTCATCACTCGCATTGCGCAGGGTGATAAACCCGGGGATATACTGGCCGGGATTCACCGCTCCATCGCCGAAAAGATAAGCGGCATGTCGCGCGGCGTTCCCCTGCAACCCGAGATTGCTGTTATCGGAGGCGGC
>DFZI01000013.1 GCA_002383665.1 Dehalococcoidia bacterium UBA4060 | reverse complement strand
TTCATAGTTACGCATGTCCACCCCGACCACTTTGGCCTTGTTGGAAGAATTAAACAAATGTCGCCCCATACAAAATTGATGACGCATCGCTGGGAAGCTAATCTGATCGAGTCACGCTATATGAAATTTGCCGAGCTGCAGGACAAGATGGAAGCGTTATTAAAAAGCCATGGAGTGCCATCTGTGAGCGTGCCTCAGCTGGGATCTGCAACGATGCCAGCCCTCAAGTTTGTCACTATGTCTCTGTCTGATCATCCGCTATATGGCGGAGAAATAATTTCAACGGGGACCTATGATATAGAAGTAATCTGGACACCAGGACATTCTCCCGGACATATATGTCTCTATGAACCTCAAAATAAATTCCTGTTTTCAGGTGATCATATTCTGCCCGGCATCACTTCCAATATCGGCTATCATGTTGAATCGGGAGATAATCCCCTGGGTGATTATTTATACGCTCTACATAAGCTTGAGAATATACCGGTGGCCAGTATTTTACCCGCCCATGAGGATATATTCACTGACTTACATGGAAGGATTAATGAAATTTATGCCCACCATAATAACCGTATCGGTGAAATTGTACAGGCCATTGCCCATAATCCCCAACACGCCTATGATATTTCCTCACAAGTCACCTGGAATACTGCTAAAAGGGGCTGGGAGAATCTGAATCCCTTGCATAGGCGTATTGCAGTGCTGGAAACGGTAGCGCATCTCGAATATATGCGACGAGAAGGCAAGGTGAAGAGAATAAGTAGAAACGGCCTTTTTATATACGCACTTGCATAATGATTATCATGCGTAGTGGGTACACAAGTTTTTCTTAAGGTTGAGACGCCTGCATTGGCTCTATAATTTTGTGCCTGGGCATTTGCCCGCTTACAATATCTGAAATGAAGATAGATTTGCATGTCCATACAAACCGTCTTTCTCCTGATAGCATCATGAGTCCGGAGGAAGCCATAGAAACAGCCATCAATGCGGGCCTGCAGGGAATATGCTTCACCGAGCACGACCGGGCCTGGGAGATGGCGGAGATAGAAGATCTCAGCTCAAAGTATAACTTCCCTGTGTTCAGAGGAGTCGAGGTGATGGTTAAAGAGGGAGGAGAGATACTGGTATTCGGGTTGAATGTGAATTTCAAGACGGTGATTGATATCCAGACATTGCGCAATATGGTCCTATCAGCAAACGGTTTTATGATAGTTGCCCACCCCTTTCGTGGTTTCCCATGTGATGCTATCACGGAGTTCGATAAAGCTGCTGAAACGGTATTGAAAAGACCGGTATTTGACAAGATTGACGCAATAGAAGGCTATAACGGCCACAATTTAACCGGGAATAATATATTTGCCTGCCAGTTGGCCGATCGGCTTGGTTTGCCAACATCCGGCGGCAGTGACGCTCATTTCAAAAACGAACTGGGTAAATGTGTTACTATATTTGAAAATACAATACATACTGAGATGGAATTTATACAGGAGCTGAAATCTGGCCGCTTCTGCGGCTCTAAGAATAATTTGGGGAAATGATAATTGCAGGATTGACGGGCACAATCGGCACCGGTAAAAGTGCAGTGTCAGCCATGTTCCGGGAGTTGGGAGCCTTTATCATTGATGCCGATAAGCTGGCGCATGAGGTAGTTGAGCCAGGGAAGAAGGCCTGGCAAGAGATAACAGACAATTTTGGCAGAGAAGTGCTAAACGATGATCAGACCATTAACCGGCAAAAGCTGGCTGATATAGTGTTTAATAACAAGGGAAAACTGCAGATATTGAATTCCATCGTTCATCCAGCCGTACTGGCTGAAGTTGCCAGGCTTGTAGAAGAGCAGAGAGGTAAAAATCCTCAGGGATTGGTTATTAATGTCATTCCATTGTTGTTTGAGCTTGGCCCTGAACTAAGGAGTCAGTTGGCCGATATTATAATTGTGGTTTATTGCTCACCTGAGGTTCAGCTTAAAAGGCTGATCGATCGTGGCATGACGGAAGCTGATGCCCTTAACAGGATCAAAAGCCAGATCCCGATACAGGAAAAAGTAAAATCAGCCGACTTCGTTATAAATAATGATGGCACTCCTGACGAAACCAGGCAGCAGGTCCGTCAAATTTACAATACCCTTACGAAAAAAGACAGGTAACATTGAGGCTGACTTCCTGTTATATGGAAATTGTTACTGCTTGATACGAGAAAAATATAATTTTGCTTGCAGCCAGTCTCAATGATATAATACCCTGTCCTTTTGATAAAAGGGCATTCGTAGTCTGTAGCCAAACATTCCTCGGTAGCTCAACGGTAGAGCGGGCGGCTGTTAACCGCTAGGTCGTAGGTTCGAATCCTACCCGAGGAGCCATTTATTTTCTTTTCAATGTTTAGGCTCAGCTTCCATAGCCTCAGCAACGAGTTCTGCAATATCCTTGGCTACGAGCTTTTCTTCTGCTCCCTTGGCCTTGATGGCATCGACGAACATCTGGACACAGTAAGGGCAGGCGGTAGCAACAACCTCAGCTCCGGTCTCCAGTATCTGTTCAACTCGGGTCTCGCTGATGCGTTTACCGATACGTTCCTCCATCCAGAATCTGCCACCACCACCGCCACAGCAGAAACCATTATTACGTGAACGCTCCATTTCCAGCAAGGGAAGTTTGTTGATACTCTGCAATACGTGCCTTTGCGGATTATAGATATCATTGTGCCTGCCAAGGTAACAAGAATCATGGTAGGTCATACGGTATTCCTTCATCAGGGCAGGTTTAATCTTGCCTTCCTCGATAAGCCGTGAAATAAAAGTGCTGTGGTGGATTATCTCGAAGTCTCCACCGAACTGAGGATACTCGTTTTTCAAAGTGTTGAAGCAGTGAGGGCACATGGTGATTATCTTCTTGACCTTATAGTTCTTGAAGGTCTCCACATTTTGTGCTGCCAGAGTCTGGTAAAGATACTCATTACCCAGACGGCGAGCAGGCTCACCACAGCACATCTCCTCCACACCGAGAATGCCGAAGCTTACTCCGGCTGCTTTGAGTATTTTGGCCGTGGCAATAGCTATCTTGGTGCTGCGCTCTTCCAGCGATGCTGCACAGCCGGCATAAAACAGGTATTCAACATTGCTGTCTTCCGACATCTGCTTGATATCCAGACCGGCAGTCCAATCCGTCCGGGTGAGGGTGGTGCCTTTGCAGCTATGCCCTCTAGCCTCAATGCATTTTAGAATTGCCTCACCTGTCTCCGGGATCTGGGCAAGATCCAGCACCAGATGACGGCGCATATCAACAATTTTATCAATGTGCTCAATATAGACCGGGCAAACATCCTGACAGGCACGGCAGGTAGTGCAGGACCATATCTCATCCTCGGTTATCACCTCACCTACCATGGCTTTACCGGCGGGTGCCTCTGCAGCAGGGTCAGCACCTTCGGAGGCTGCGCCCACTTTGGCCTTGGCTTTCTTTTCCGCCAGCAGGACGGGAGCCTGCTCCAGCCAGTAGGCTTTCAAGTCCTGGATAACCTTGCGGGGAGACAAGGGTTTTTCCGTAAGGTAGGCCGGGCACCTATCCTGACAGCGCCCGCAATTTGTGCATGCGTCCAAATCAAAAATTTGCTTCCAGGTAAAATCCTGGATTCTGCCAACACCATAAGTCTCCGCATTTTCCAGATCAACTGTGCTCAGGGCACCTTTGGGCCTTGATGTCTTGAACAGCACATTGACCGGTGAGATAAGTATATGGGTGAGCTTGTCCCAGGCAAGGATAACATAAAAGACAGCGCCTACGGTGATAATAACATGTCCGTACCAGAGTATCTGATACCATAATAGCCTTGTCGCCTCGGGCAGGCCGGCAAACATGCCGGCAATCCAGTAACCTACAAAAGAAGCCTGGCTCCATTCGGGATGGCTGTAAAACTCAGGCTGGGTCAAGCCGGATCCGTGAGGTATGGCAGCCAGCATTCTGAACGCTTCCAGGAAAAAACCCGTGGCGATCACGACAAAGATCAGTAAAAGAGCAATGCCATCATCACAAACTGTATTTAACCTCTTGGGCCTCTGTATATAGCGGCGGATAAAGGCCATTACGAGGCCAACCAGCGCAAGCAACCCACCAAAATCCCAGACACCTCCTGCTATGATGTAAAAATTACCTTCCATGAAGCCAGCATTGAAAGGCTCAAAAAAGTAATGGTTCAGGAAATCCAAACCAGCTCCAAGGAATAGTAATATACAACCCACGAAGATGCAGAAGTGCATGATGCCGGGATAAGGATCACGGAAAAACCGCCTGTGAAACACGGCATCCAGTATGGTGATCTTGATGAATTCCCAAATCCTGTGACCCGGATTATCAAAACGCTTGTCAGGCCGGCCCAACATCCACATTTGATAACGTCTGTATACGGCATAGCCGATAAGGGCAACCGCAGCGATGGCTGCGAGGTAGACCAGCATCTGAATGATGAAAGGGATAGACCAGAAAATTTCTCGTGTTGCTTCCATGTTACTCCTTTCGTGCTTTCCCCAGAAAAATCGCTATATTATAGCATTTTTACCCACAGTTCCACCTGTTTTTTATCACGTATAAAGACGACTGAGGATATTAATATCGGGAAGTATATGAAATACACTGCGTCAGGATGGAAGATAGGTCAGTCCTGCAGCCTTAAACAGGTTGACAATCGATTCAAGTGGTATATCTACCGAGCCCATAGGGACTTCAATGCCATCACAAAAATGGTGATAGTCTGTGCCTCCAGTGGTAAGAAGTTTATATTTTTCAGCTACCGACTCCAATTTACGCACAGTTACCTTATCATAATTTCCATAGTACGCCTCCAGTCCGACCAGGCCTGCTGAGATAAGCTCAGCCAGCAACCGATCAAGATTATGGATATCAGCAGGATGTGCGAGCACCGGCAGTCCTCCCGCTTTTTTTATTATTATTACAGCATCCACAGGCTGAATTTTTTCACGCTCTACATAGGCAGGCCCTGTACGCCCGATATAGTTTTCAAAGGCCTCACGCTCTGTTGATATATAGCCCTTTTCCAGCATAGCCTGTGCAATATGAGGACGACAGATAGATTCTCCTTTTGCCAACTCCTGCACTCTCCTCCAGTCGAGCGGAAGTCCGAGTGCGCCCAGCTTCTCAATCATTTTCATGGCACGGCCAACGCGCGACTCACGTATCTTTTCCAAAGATGCCATAAGCTGTTTGTCCTTATAATTTATAAAATATCCCAGTATATGCAGTTCGCCCGTTGCCAGGTCAGTATTTATTTCAACACTCGGAATAACTTTCAAGGAGGAATAACGTGCAGCGTGGGCAATAGCAACTTCAACTCCGCTTACACTATCATGGTCCGTCAGTGCAACAACCTCAAGCCCTTTTTCAACAGCCATATCGATAACCTGTTCCGGGCTCAGCCGTCCATCAGATGCAGTTGAGTGGAGGTGCAGATCGTATTTCAAATGTCAGCTTCTTCTTTGCGGATTCTTTTTATGCTGCGGGCTTTGCCGGTATCAGTGTTGACATCAAGCAATACCGCATCCAATGCCGCTCGCCCTTTGCCTACCGACAACCTGTGCGGAAGGCCGGTTAAAAAGCTATTAAGCACATTATCAACGTCATCGCCGATGATAGATTCAATAGGTCCGACCATACCAATATCAGTAACATAGGCTGTCCCATGCGGTAATATGCAGGTATCAGTCGTGCCCACGTGTGTATGCGTGCCATAAATAGCACTGACCCTTCCATCCAGATACCTGCCAAGGGCAACCTTCTCTGAGGTGGCCTCAGCATGAAAATCAACAATGATTACTTTTGGCAGCGGGTTTACGGATGAAAGCAACGCGTCCATGGTCCGGAAGGGACAATCATACTGACCGACAAAGATCCGTCCTATCAGGTTTATACACATGATGCCATTCTTAATAATGTATCCACGGCCCGGTGCCCCGGGAGGGAAATTTAAAGGCCGTATAACAGGTACATCCTCATCAATATATGTCACAATTTCACGTTGCGCCCATACATGGTTGCCGGTAGTTATTACATCAACACCGCTGTCAAGCAACTCACGTGCTGTATCACGTGTGATCCCGATGCCGTGAGCAGAATTTTCCCCGTTAGCCACCACCATATCGACGTGGTATTCATTAATTAAGCCTGGCAGAAATTGCTGAATAACCCTCCTGCCAGGCTTACCTACAACATCACCTATTGCCAGAATTTTCAACTTACCTTACCATAATTCTATTTAGCGAAATCTACAGCCCTTACCTCACGCATAACAGTCACTTTTATTTGTCCTGGATATTCCAGGCTTTCTTCAATTTTCTTTACAATATCACGGGCCAGCCGCATAGCGGCAAGATCGTCCACCTGCTCTGGTTTCACGACAATACGCACTTCACGCCCTGCCTGTATGGCGAATGCTTTTTCAACGCCAGGGAAACTGCTGGCAACGCTTTCCAGCGCTTCAATACGCTTAATATATTGATCAAGGGACTCACGTCTTGCTCCCAGACGGGAACCGCTGATTGCATCGGCCGTAGCCAGTATAAAACCAAGCGTACTTGTTGTAGTAGCTTCACCATGAT
>DFZI01000064.1:3282-3614 GCA_002383665.1 Dehalococcoidia bacterium UBA4060 | reverse complement strand
TTGTTGCGTTTCTTTATAACAGAACCCAATTTATACTCCTGCTACGCTAAACTCCCTCAAAGTATTGTATCTTATCGCCTGCTTTGAGTGTAACAACTGCTTTTTTCCAGGCCGACCTTCTTATTTCACGCCGTCCGGCACGCTTGGTTTCCCCCGGTACGTGGACGATATTAACTCCGGTCACATCCACCTTGAAAGCAACTTCGACGGCCTGCTTGATCTGGTCTTTCGAAGCCCTTTTATCCACCTCAAATACATATTTATTGCCTTCAGCCAGCCGTGTACTCTTTTCAGTCACCAGCGGCCTGCGTAATACCTCATATACATTCATG
>DFZI01000064.1:0-3219 GCA_002383665.1 Dehalococcoidia bacterium UBA4060 | reverse complement strand
ATTGGAACAGGCCAGTGTAATGTAATCATTACTCAGAGCCACGCCGATGATGGCGGTATCAATGTCCAGGGCATTGAGCAACTCATTCATCAGCCTGGTCCTGGGCTCCTGGATCTCCAGCCTGTCCAGGACCTTGATCTGACCGTCCTTCATCTTGCCTGACAATACGCTGCGCAATGCCAGCTTGCGCATCTTCTTGGGCATATCCTGTCTGTAGCTACGCGGATGCGGTCCGAACACGACTGCGCCGCCTTTCATAAGTGGAGATGTGGCACTGCCGCGCCTGGCCCTTCCGGTATGTTTCTGCTGATACAGTTTTCGGGAACTGTGGCTTACGCCCGCCCTTGTCTGTGTGTCGGCCGTGCCCTGGCGCCTGTTGGCAAGCTGCCTGACCAGCGCCTGATGCACAACCGCTTCATTAACGGGCGCACCAAAGATATAGTCGCTGACCTTTATCGTGCCGGTCTTTTCACCTTTATTATTAAATACTTCTAAGTCCACTGTCATAACCTTTTAAGACGCTTTTTCTATTAACAATATGCCGCCCCTGGCACCCGGCACTGCCCCCTTTAGCAGCACCACGTTCTTGGCAGCGTCAACCTCTACTACCTCGAGGTTACGGATCGATACTTTCTGGGCACCCATGTGCCCGGCCATCCTCAGCCCTTTGAAAACACGCCCAGGTGTCGTGGTTGATCCAATCGAACCTGGGGCGCGATGTCTATCAGACTGGCCGTGCGACTTGGGCCCGCCGGAGAAATGATGCCTTTTCACACCGCCTGCATAGCCCTTCCCCTTGGAAACGCCTTCGACCTGTACCTTATCGCCTGCTTTAAATATGGCAGCGTCAATCTTCTGGCCTACCTGGTAATCACTGACATTATCAGTGCGGATTTCACGCAGGTATCTGAAGCTGCCGTTATCCTTGAGGTGGCCTTTTTCAGCCTTGCTTAATTTCCTGGACTGGCCAAATCCAATCTGGATAGCATTATACTTATCCTTTTCTGCCGTCTTGATCTGCGTCACACTGCATGGACCAACCTCAATGGCAGTCACCGCAATCTCCAGGTTATCCCTGTAGATTTGCGTCATGCCGATTTTCTTACCAAGTATGCCTGACATATCCTTTACTTCCTACAATCTAATGTCTATCTCAACCCCTG
Source organism: Dehalococcoidia bacterium UBA4060 (assembly GCA_002383665.1). Taxonomy (GTDB): domain Bacteria; phylum Chloroflexota; class Dehalococcoidia; order GIF9; family UBA5629; genus UBA6808. The sequence goes on along the minus strand of DFZI01000064.1, from coordinate 2,056 downwards.
AAGGCAACTGCAACTGAGTCAGCGCATCAATAGTCTTAGAGGTCGGACCCACAATATCAATCAGCCTCTTATGTGTGCGAATCTCGAACTGCTCCCGCGAGTCCTTGTCAATATACGGAGATCTGATGACACAGAATTTCTCCAATCTCGTCGGTAACGGTACCGGACCGATCACCTCCGCACCTGATTTAATGGCCGTCTCAACTATCTGGCCGGCAGACTGGTCCACCAACCTGTGATCATATCCCCTTAATTTAATCCTGATTTTCTGCTTGGTCATTTACCTACCCTTTGATTTAGCTAACATTTGCTCAAGTACGCCGGCAGGTACCTCCCGGTACTCGTGAAACTCCATGGAATATGTGGCCCTGCCCTGAGTGAGCGATCTTAAAGCTGTGGCATACCCGAAAGACTCCGCCAGAGGTATGTAGGCATGGATAACACATATCTCCCCATGGGTCTCGATGCCCTCGACATGTCCCCTTCTGGAATTGATGTCGCCGATCACTTCTCCCATGAAGTTGGCAGGTGTAACTGCTTCCAATTTCATGATGGGCTCAAGCACTACCGGTTTAGCTTTACGCACGCCGTCTTTCAATGCCATGGAAGCGGCCATTTTAAATGCCATCTCTGATGAGTCAACTTCATGCTCGCTACCCCCAAAAACCGCCACTTTAACATCTACCAGCGGGTACCCGTGCGCACCTCCTGTGTCAAGAGCTTCTCGCACTCCGGCTTCAATGGCTGGTATGTACTGCCTGGATATATCACCACCTCTGATCTCATTGTAGAATTTAAACCCGCTGTTGCGCTCACCTGGCTCAATCCTTAACCAGCAATGTCCATACTGACCATGGCCACCGCTCTGACGGATGAACCGCCCCTCGGATTCCACAACAGCAGTTACGGTCTCCTTATAGGCCACCTGCGGTTTGCCTACCCCGACTTTGACGCCAAATTCCCTCTTCATGCGATCGATCAGCACTTCCAGATGCAGTTCACCCATCCCCCCGATAATGGTCTGTCCGGTCTCTTCGTTGGTACGTATCTTGAATGTGGGGTCTTCCTCAGCAAGCTTCCCCATAGCATCGCTCAACTTGTCCTGGTCAGCCTTGCTGCTGGGCTCAACCGCCATAAAAATAACAGGCTCGGGGAATTTGATGTCTTCAAGCAATATAGGCTGGGCAGGATCACATAACGTATCACCCGTAAAGGTATTTTTCAACCCGAGTGTGGCAGCGATGCAGCCCGTATCAACCTCATCAATCTCCTCACGACGATTGGCATGCATGAGCAACAGCCTGCCTATTCTCTCTCGCTGGTTTTTGCTGGCATTATAGACCTGTGAGCCAACTTTAATACGTCCCGAATATACCCTGAAGTATACCAGCCTGCCTACAAAAGGATCCGAGACCACTTTAAATGCCAGCGCCGAAAACGGCTCGTCATCACTTGCACGCCTGATTGTCTCACCACCATCAGCCACGCCCACTGCTTTAAGAGGCGGCTTATCCAGGGGTGAAGGCAGGTAATCAACTATTGCATCCAACATCGGCTGTATGCCTTTATTACGCAGCGCCGTGCCACACACCACCGGGACAATACGGTTGGCAACGGTAAGCCTCCTGATAGCAGCCTTGATCTCAGCTTCAGTTATCTCATGGTTTTCCACATAGTGTAACATAAGCTGGTCATCATTCTCGGCCAGCCTTTCAATCATCTTACGCTTTGCCTCAAAAACACTGTCTTTCAAATCGTCGGGAATTTCTTCTTCAACCGGCTTTTCCGTTATCTCGTCCGTGAATATCCAGGCCTTGCTCGCTACTAAATCTATCACGCCACGGTAAAGACTTTCCCTGCCAATGGGAAGCTGTATCGGCACTGCTTTAGCCTTGAGCCTATCTTCAATCATATTTATGGTCCGGTCAAAGTCAGCTCCGACCCGGTCCATCTTGTTGATGAAACATATACGGGGTACGCTGTATTTATCGGCCTGCCGCCACACGGTCTCCGACTGCGCCTCAACGCCGGCCACAGCATCAAGCACCACAACCCC
>DFZI01000067.1 GCA_002383665.1 Dehalococcoidia bacterium UBA4060 | reverse complement strand
TAGAATTTCTCCTCGTCGGGAGCAAGCTGTTTGAGCAGCCTTAAAAACTCGCCGGCATGCACTCGTTCTTCATCGGCAATGTCCCTGAGGACTTCTACGGCCAGTTTATTATCTATCGATTCGGCAAGCTGCGTGTACATCTGGACCGCCTCATACTCGGCAGCGATCATGAAACGTATAGAGCGAACCAGCTCGGATTTGGTCAGTTTACGTTCGTTTGCCAGGCCGGAAAACGCCGTTCCAAAATCAGGCATGATCAACCTCCTTAAATAATAATTTGAGTTTGAGCATATTATAGCAGGTTATGCCTGATTTTCACGTTGTCTTTGTATTCTGCAGATGGCCGGATTTAAGGTATGTGCATTTCATGATCGCCGAAACAGGTTCCGACCGAGCGTGCTGCTGCGATCAGAGGATCGCTGGCCGGTATGTTGCGCTGGCCTTCGGCCACCACCTTCAGAGGGACGTCGATGAGTGAGTTGCCTGCCACGCCTACCATGTAACCGAAGCGTTTGTTGATGATCATGTCGACCGCCCTGGAACCCAGCCTTGTGGCCAGCACTCTGTCAAACGGCGTGGGCACGCCCGATCTTTGCAGGTGGCCGAGCACCACTGTACGGGTTTCGATGCCTGACAACTTTTCTATTTCCGCTCCGAGCGCAAAGCCTATACCGCCCAGCCGCAGCGGCTCGGGACTGGACTTCACTACGCGCTGCACCACGGCCTTGCCCCCCCGGGGTTTGGCCCCTTCGGCAACGACGATGATGGTGAACCTCTTGTGCCTTTTCCCACGCTCTTTTACCCTATTAATTACCTTTTCGATATCGTAAGGGATCTCAGGGATGAGTATGATGTCGCCGCCGCTGGCAACTCCCGCATACAGCGCTATCCATCCCGCATTTCGGCCCATCACCTCCACGATCATAGCCCTGTGGTGTGACTGTGCGGTGGTGTGCAGGCGGTCGATGGACTCGGCAGCGATACTGACGGCGGAATCGAAGCCAAAGGTGATGTCCGTGCCCTGAATATCATTATCTATGGTCTTGGGGACGCCGATCGCAGGCACTCCATCCCTGTGCAGCAGATTGGCTATGGTGAGAGTGCCATCGCCTCCGATGCAAACCAGGCAGTCGATGTTTAAACGGTCTATGTTATCAAGCGCCCTGCCAGAGACATCGGTAAAATTTAGCCTTTTCCCTCTGCCTGCGACGTAGTGATAGGGATTGGCTGTGTTGGAGGTGCCGAGTATGGTCCCTCCCACGGTCAGGATTCCCGATACATCATCAAAGGTCAAGTCACGATAATGGTTATGTATGAGTCCTTCGTAGCCGTCCTGAATGCCAATGACCTCCATGTCGTAATCGATAATGGCCTTTTTGGTCACAGCCCGGATGACGGCATTTATGCCGGGACAATCACCTCCGCCGCTAAGGATGGCGATCCTTTTCTTTCTTCTCAATGGGTGCCTCCAGGATAGTTTATTAATGCTCATGACCAGTTTAACACAAAACACATGCTGGCAACGCCTCTACAGATTTAAGTCCTCCCCGCTGTTTTCCGGACTCTACCGATGTACTATAATCTGTGGGTATGACTGCCGTGTCCATAGAAATCAACGACCGCTTCAGGCGCGTTCTTGACATACTTGAGAACACGGATAAAAGCATCTTTATCACTGGCAAAGCCGGAACGGGGAAGTCCACCCTGCTCTCCTATTACCGCAACTCGACGCGTAAAAAGGTGGTCGTGCTGGCACCCACGGGCGTGGCAGCCCTCAATGTGAAGGGGCAGACGATCCATTCATTCTTCGGTTTCAAGCCCGACGTCACACCCCAGTCCATCCGACAGATCAAGCCTGATAAAGATACCATTTACAGGAAGCTGGAAACACTGGTCATTGATGAGGTTTCCATGGTGCGTGCCGATTTGCTCGACTGCGTAGATTGCTTCCTGCGCCTGAACGGCCCGCAGCCGGGCAGGCCTTTTGGAGGGGTGCAGATGGTGTTTGTGGGAGACCTTTACCAGCTTCCCCCGGTGGTGACTTCGCAGGAGCGGGCCGTCTTCAAAAGCATGTATAAGACACCCTACTTCTTCAGCGCCAGGGCCTTTTCCTCTTTCGAGATGGAGTTTGTTGAGCTGGAGAAAGTTTACCGCCAGCACGACAGCCGGTTTATAGCGCTGCTCAATTCCATCCGCAACCGCACAGTTGACAGCGATGGGCTGGACTATCTCAACAGCCGCTATGACCCCGGCTACGAGCCTGAGCCGGGCAGCATGTTCATCTATCTGACCACCACCAACAGCATGGCCGATGAGATCAATGAGCGAGAGGTAGAGCGGCTCAAGGGCCGGGCGTATATATTTACAGGTGAGATTGAAGGAGAGTTTGGCAGGGAGTACCTTCCCACTGGCATCAGGCTGAAGCTGAAGAAAGGGGCTCAGGTGATGATGCTCAACAACGATACATTCGGACGTTGGGTCAACGGCAGCGTGGGAAGGGTCACCGGGTTTGGCAAGGACGAAGAAGGGGACGCCATAATCAGGGTCCTGCTGGATGATGGTGAAGAGGTGGAGGTCGCTCCTTACACCTGGGAGATCTTCCGCTTTTTTGTGGAGAATGGCCAGATTCGGTCGGAGGTGGTGGGCTCCTTCACCCAGTATCCTTTGATGCTGGCCTGGGCGGTGACCATACATAAGGCACAGGGCAAGACCTTCAGGCGGGCTATCATAGATATCGGCAAAGGCACCTTTGCACATGGACAGATGTATGTCGCCCTCAGCCGTTGCACATCGCTGGAGGGTATCGTCCTCAAGCGGCCCGTTGAGATGAAGCATATCTGGATGGATCGCTCCGTGGTGGATTTCATGACCGGTTACCAGTACAGGAAGGCGGAAAAAGAATGCCCGGCGGAGGACAAGCTACGCATCATCGAGGGGGCCATCCGCAGGGGGTCCGACCTGGAGATAACCTATCTCAAGCCGGATGACACCCGGTCGCACCGTACCATCCGACCGCTGGAGGTGGGAGAGTTCAGCTACGGGGGGAGAAAATTTACCGGGGTGCGCGCTTACTGCCGGCTAAGGAATGAAGAGCGCAACTTCCGCATCGACCGTATACTTGAGGTTAATGTCATTTAAACCTCCTCTGAGCGCACTACATGAAGGCTGACCGGCATAAGACCTTGCCACGCAGGTAAATGCCGTGTAAGATAGAGCGTCAATTTTCCGTTGTCTATAACATGAAAGCGCTGGCATCCCATGGATGATGTAAATACAATCAAGCGTCCTTTAAAATTATGGAACCGCAGCTTTGTTCTGCTGTGGCAGGGCCAGCTTGTCAGCCAGACCGGCCAGCGCGCCTTTGGACTGGCCATGCTGTTCTTCATCAAGGAGGCGACCGGCTCGGCCAG
>DFZI01000001.1 GCA_002383665.1 Dehalococcoidia bacterium UBA4060 | reverse complement strand
TATGCCGCAAAAGAAAAAAGTCAGGGCCAAGAAAAGGGAACGAAAGCTGATACATGAGGGCAAAGCCTTCATCACGTCGACTTTTAATAATACGATTATTACTCTGGCTGACGGTAAAGGTAATGTGATTGCCTGGGGCAGTTCAGGGACAGCGGGCTTTAAAGGCTCGCGCAAAGGCACTCCCTACGCGGCTCAGATGGCCGCCCAGACGGCCTCGGCCAAGGCCAAGGAGTTGGGCCTACGACAGGTGGAATGCTTCGTGCGTGGGCCAGGGAGTGGTCGGGAAGCCGCTATCAGGGCCATTCAGGCATCAGGCATTTCGGTAATAGGAATCAGGGATGTCACTCCCGTGCCGCACAATGGGTGCAGGCCCAGAAAGCGGAGGCGAGTATAAGGATATGGCCAGATATACTGAAGCCTACTGTCGTCTCTGCCGTCGCAACGGCACCAAGCTCATGCTCAAAGGTGAGCGGTGCTTTACTGATAAATGCGCTATGGACCGGCGCAGCGGACCGCCCGGCGCACATGCCGGCGGCAGAAGGCGCTCCAAGCAGTCCGAGCGCGGTGCCCAGCTCATGGAAAAACAGAAGGCCAAGCACACTTATGGCATGTATGAACGTCAGTTCAGACGTTTCTTTGATGAAGCGACGAGGATGTCCGGAATCACAGGCAAAAACCTTTTAGTTCTCCTGGAGAGCAGGCTAGATAATGTTGTATTTCGCCTGGGCTTTGCCGATTCACGCTCTCAGGCCAGACAGCTTGTAAGGCATGGCCATATCAAACTTAATGGTCATAGGAACAACGTGCCCTCCTGCCTGGTCAAAGCCGGCGATATCATCGAGTGGCGCAAAGCAAGCACCAGGCAGGAGTATTACAAGACGCTGGTGGCAAAGATAGAAGACAAAAATATACCGGCCTGGTTGTCTCTGGATAAGAGCAGTATGTCAGGCAAAGTTTTAAAGCTCCCCGGCATTGACGAGATCAGGACGAACTTTAATGAAAAAGCGATCGTGGAATGGTATTCCCGTTAGGAGGATTTTTGGTTCAATTAGCTTTACCAAAAATTGAATGTGTCAACTTCAGCCAGAGCTATGGCAGGTTTGTAGCAGAACCCATTGAGAAAGGCTTTGGCGTGATCCTTGGCAATAGCTTGAGGCGTACTCTGTTAAGCTCATTGCCTGGCGCAGCCGTTGCCTCTGTCCTTATTGATGGTGTTACGCAGGAATTCAGCAGTATCCCTTACATGAAAGAGGATGTTACGGATTTTCTGCTGAATATCCGCGACATCAGGATCAAATGCCTGTCGGGTTCTGCTGAGAGTGGCAAGATGACCCTTAACGTCAGCGGACGGAAGGATATCTATGCAGGTGACATCAAGGTCATTAACACGGCTGATTTTGAGATCGTGAATCCTGATCTTTACCTGGCTACGCTGGATTCCAACGAAGCCAAGCTAAATGTTGAGTTTACCGTTAAAGTCGATAAGGGTTATCAGCCTGCCAGCAGCGTCGATAATGTGGGTATTATCGTGACAGACACGGGTACCAGCAAAGAAATATCGGTCGATGCCATCTTTTCGCCGGTCCCACGGGTCAATTATATGATAGAGAGCAGTGGCCCGGGTCAGGGTACCGGCAAGGAACGTTTGATCCTGGAAGTGTGGACTGATGGCACCATTGATCCGATTGAAGCCATCGGGCAGGGTGCGAAAATCCTGATTGAGCAGTTCAATGGCTTTACGAGCTTGGCCAAAACCATGGCTGAGAAGGAGGAAGCCGAGGCGTGGCAGAAATCCATACCCCCCGAAGTTTATAATATGCCGCTGGAAAAACTTAACCTGTCGACACATACTTACAACAGCCTGCGCAGGGGCGGGATCACCACCACCGGCCAGCTACTTGAGAAAGGGCTGGAAGGCCTGATGGCGCTCGGCGGGTTCGGTGTAAAATCGAGGGAGGAAGTGGAAGCCGCAGTGGCTCAGTTTGGTGTCAGCTTAACGCCGGCGCCGGTGGAGAAAGACAAAAAGAAAAAGGGGCATGACAAAGAGGAAAGCCCCGAAGGTGATATTGCATGAGACATAAGCTTTCTGGTAGGAAGCTCGGAAGGCCGACGGCGCAGAGGTGGTCATTGTACCGCAACCTGGTTACCGACCTGCTCCAGCACGAGAAGATAACTACTACTGTCCCCAAGGCCAAGGAGGCCAGCAGTCTGGCAGAAAAGATGATCACCCTCGGTAAAGAGGGTAGCTTGGCCTCACGCAGAAGGGCGCTGGCCTTTATTTACGATGAGAAGGTAGTCGACAAGGTGTTTACGGTCTATGCACCGCGCTATAAGTCCCGCATCGGTGGTTATACGAGGATTTTGAAGCTCGGCACACGGGAAGGCGACAGGGCACCCATGGCACTTATTGAAATGGTGGAGTAAAGACTACTTCCGCAGGTGGAGCACCTTAATAATTTAATAAAGATACTCCTTGTAATCGAATATAACGGCAGGCGTTATTTCGGTTTCCAGTGGCAAACAGGACAGCCAACGATACAGGCTGAGCTTGAAAAAGCCATAAAAAAGCTGACCGGGGAGGACAGGCGGGTAGTAGCCGCCTGCAGGACCGATGCCGGGGTACATGCCCTGGGGCAGGTGGTCAGCTTCCGTACAGCATCAGAATTGCCCCCTGCCAGGTTTGTCAGTGGGTTAAATTATTATCTTCCGGACGACATAGCAGTGAAAGGGGCAACGAGAATCCCCCATGCTTTTAATGTGATGAAACAGGCTGTGCGCCGGGAATATATTTATAAGATACTCAACAGGCATTCCCGGCCGGCGCTGTTCAATAATTTTTATTATTACATACGTGCCAGGCTGGATACGGCATCGATGGACAGGGCTGCCGGACTGCTTGTTGGTGAACACGATTTCGCTTCGTTTGTTACGGAGTGGACCAGGTCTGAGAGCACGGTGAGACAAATTTATGAAGCAAAGGTGGAAAGGAATGGCGAGGAAGTTACAATTTTTGTAGCCGCCAACTCATTTTTAACCCACCAGGTGCGGAATATGACCGGGACATTGATAAGAGTTGGGACGGGGAAGATGACAGTAGATGAATTTAAAGATATATTAGTATCGAAAAAACTGAGCCTGGCCGGGCCTACTGTTCCGGCACATGGCCTTTACCTGATGAAGGTTATTTACCCGGATAATGTGGAGTTTAAATATGAAAACCTATGTACCTAAACCAAATGATATTGAAAGGAAATGGCATGTGATAGATGCCGAGGGACAGACCCTGGGCCGCATGTCGGCGCAAATTGCCAGATTGCTCATGGGCAAGGATAAGGCAATGTTCACGAACAACATTGATACTGGCGATTACGTGGTGGTTATCAATGCTGCCAAGGTCAGGGTAACGGGCAAGAAGGCCAGGGAAAAAGCTTATTACCGCTTCTCGGGCTATCCTGGAGGCATCAAGTCCATGACGCTGAGCGAGATGATGAAGAAATACCCTGAAAGGGTGATCGAGCATTCCGTCAAAGGGATGTTGCCCGGCACTGCCCTCGGCAGGGCTATGTATAAAAAGCTCAAAGTCTATGCCGGCAGCGAACACCCGCACAAGGCGCAGATGGCCGGAGCCAAAGTATCGGACAAAGGGAGATCTGAAAGTAAATGAACACAGCAACTTATCATCGCGGAACGGGTAGAAGGAAATGTGCCATCGCCCAGGTCAGGCTGAGCACGGGAACGGGTGAGATAATGGTCAACGGCAAGCCTTATGAGCAGTTGTTCATGCTCGTCGACCACAGGCGTATGATTGAGCAGCCTTTTGTGGTCACAGATACCCTCGGTAAATACAATGTTGAGGTAAAGACGGTGGGTGGTGGCGTATCAGGTCAGGCCGGAGCCATTCGACACGGGATAGCCAGAGCGCTGGTAGATCTTAATGAAAGCTTTAAGGGCCCTTTACGCCAGCACGGCTTATTGACACGCGACCCCAGGGTCAAGGAACGCAAGAAGTACGGCCTCAAACGTGCTCGCAAAGCACCGCAGTATACCAAGCGTTAACCTTGTTTCAGGTGGTGATAAAGAGGGCTGGCTTACAATTGCCAGTCCTCTTTGTATGATATTGTTAAGTACAATAATCGCGTTGCCACGGAGACTGGCACAGGGTCTTCCCGGCATGCAAGTCACAGCTCGGTGAAAATCGAGCTTATAATAGGATCCTGATGCAGGTTGAGTTGATTTATAATCCTTGCAGTGGGCAGGTAATCGTGAGGCGCCAGCTTAACGAGGTAGTTGCGTTTTTAACTCGCCACGGCTGGTCTGTTACTTCACACGAGACTGGGAAGCCCCTCGAGGCAACTGAGCTGGCCCGTGATGCCGCTAAGAGGGGCGCAAAGGTGGTTATCGCTGCCGGTGGTGATGGCACTGTCAACGAGGTGGCTAACGGGCTGGTGAATACCGAGGTGGCACTGGGTGTTCTTCCTGTGGGAACCACTAACGCATGGGCGATGCAGATGGGCATCCCAACGTTAAACCCCATGCTCCCGGGCACAAGGCTGTTCAAGCTGATTGCGGACCTGGAAGAGCGGATTGAGCGCCCGTTGCCTGCCAATTATTATCGGAAGATGCTGCTGGATGCTGCGCAGGTGATCGTGAAGGGACAGACTGTGGCAGTCGATATGGGCGAGACCTGCGGACGGTACTTTCTGATGTGGGCAGGGGTTGGGCTGGATGCCGCGGTCATAGAAAATATATCTTTGAAGGAAAAAAGGGCCTTGGGCTCATGGGCTTATGTGATTAGCGCCATTGAGTCAGGCTATAAGTATTCCAGCACCGAGATGCGGCTCAAGCTGGATGGAAAGGTGGTAAAGGCCATCACACCACTGGTTGTTGTCAGCAATATCCAACTTTATGGGGGCGTGATGGCGATCGGGGCTAAAGCTTGTGTGAACGATGGTAAATTGGATGTGTGCATTTTCAAGGGAGACGGTTTCTTTACCTTTGTCCAGCATGCTGTTAAAGTTCTGGTGCGAAGACATCTTCAGGACCCCAAGGTTGAGTACTACCAGTGCAGCGAGATAGCTATCGAGTCCGCACGCAAGCTGCCGGTGCATATCGATGGTGACCTGTTTACGCAGACGCCCGTTGCTATCCGTGTCGTTCCCTCTTCGCTAAAAGTCATAGTGCCGGAGATGGGATTACTTCAACACAACGATGCCGGCATCACCCGGCCCTGATTTATTACGCCCAGTCTGAGATGTTAAAGTCTCTGGGCACTCAGGACTCAAATCGAACTTTTTGCAGCCTGACCTGATTATAAAACTGTGTGAGTTGCTTCGAAAATTTGAGCTACCGCACCCGAACGTTAGGGATTATATCAGACAGAGGCACGAACCGCCACATGAAGTTCGAGTCCCCTTAGGTGGGCCACTGGGGACAGTTCCCAAACTACTATTTGAGAAAAAGGGATTAATTCCAGCACTTCAAAAACTACTCACAGATCCGTGAGACAACTGACCTAAATGTTCCCGGTGCAACTACACAGTACCACTGGATGCCATCAAATGCCAAATTGTGGTCGTAAATATGAAGTGGTGATTGTTAAATTGCCGTCAAGAAATAATGGCAATAACATTACCATCGCTGCATTCGTTACGCTACTCAATGCGAATTTCAAGGACGGAACGCCAACCCGGATGGTAGTCAGCTTACGCTGCTTAAGAGTGAGGTGGTGTGAAGATGTCGGATGATATAAACGGCGATTTTCGAAGGAATCGGACATAGTAATCTGGCATCTTACCCTTGCGAAGCATATCAATAAAACTGGAAAAATCATAAAATTCAACCAGCTTATTAGGGTCATCGTAATGCACCCCTTCAACTAAGGATATGAACATGCCTCTAATGTGAAGATGCTGGGATATTGTAATGCCCAATTCATCGCATAATGCTGTCAAGTTAGCTTGCAAAAAAGACACAGCATGGCAGAATTTCTTAAAGTCCGCTTTCAGTTTTGTGTCCAGCGTACCCTGTCCCTTTGATTCGCAAACCAATATTTCTGTCGGCTTCGAGTTTCGAACCTTGATCCCTAGGACATCAAGTTCATCTGTGATTCTCTCCTTGCCGGAATAATGGCGCAAGACCCGCGGCTTGAAGCGCAGTCTGATGTTACAGTAGTTCATCTGAGATAACGTTGCTGCCAGTAGAAGCTCTGGATATGCGCCTCGTATGTCGGCAATGAATGTGCTGATCACATCGATCTCGGTCTCAAGCCGATGGTAGCCGGGGTCTTCACAGTAGTCATAGAACTTGTCAGCATCGGCATACATCATAGAAACCTCTAGGTACTTGGAATGCTGACGAAGGCTTTCCACGATGTGATTCCACGACTCACTGGCACCTCCGGAATAATTGTTAGCAATCTGATACCATACCCACCATTGCGATGAGTTAGATATGCCATATCGACCGTAAGCAGGCATGAAGACACAAAGGCTATAGTCTTCACGTAAATCCCCCAGAGCATGGCAAACGATGGCTACACGAGCTTTGTCGCCACTTTGTTTGGTACGTTGTACAGCCCCATCGAGAACAGTAAGGAAGCTCATCCAGCCAGCACCTGATGAGGCGTCTATAAGCCGTGCACGGTTACCCATACAAGCGAGGATATGCTCAGGCGATTGAGATGAAGAAGTACCCACAGATAATCGGTCTCTTTGCTTATGATTGATTGGCCTGACTTTGCGATAGATATGCGTGGCCAGTGGACTCGGAAATGGCAGTGGCCCACGTAGATGCAATCTCTCGTAGCTGTCGAATCCGGCCCAATCAGAAATGCCAAGTACCATCTCATCCAGGACTCGCAGTTGAGGGCGACGACGCACTGGCAAGAGTTGTTTCAGGGACTCGTGTACAGTCATAGCATAACCAGATGCCCATTCATTCGGCAGTTGCACACGGTCTTCAAAAACGCGCAACGATAACGCATCAAAACGAGTCAGCCGGGTGAATGGCCGAAAATCGGAGAACAAAGCATCGTATTCAGGAGTCCGGTTTGATGGTGTTTGGTAGTGATCAGCATACACTTCGGTGATTCTATCAGAGGAAAGGTGTTCACCCCACATTACGTGTAGAGCGTCCCATTTGAGCGCAGGAATTTTCTGGGCATGCTTTTCATCGCTGTCTAGCACTGAGTACGAACGACGGAATATATCCTCTAGAGTTGCAGCAAAAGACAAGAACATGGGCTTAATAGCATCTATCTCTGCCCAAGAATTACATCGGATTAATGCCGATATCATCGAATTGACTTTCGACGTTACTCCCGACAGAGCAATGCTAGATTGTCCAGCAGTACTGGACGTCTTGCGTCCTCTTTTGCGCGTGAAATGCGTATAGTCAAAATAGTCTGGATCGAACTCGAAATCTAGGATGCCGGGGGCATCACCCACTGCTGACAGGAAAACGTCAAGGCACGTGACCACCGCAAGTTTGAACCCTTTGAGTAGACCTGCCGCATTCGTAGTCTTGTCATTTAGAGCACGCAGCTTGCCTTGAACAGTGCTGGAAAAATATGCACCTATTATCAGGAAGGCTGAAAACAGCTCTACAGCCGAAGTAGAATCTAGGTGTTCTTTTGCATTTTCTAAGGTTTTCTCCTCTCGGGGGACAGATTTTGCATGTGATTTGTAAATCTTACTGCACATATGATCTGTTTTGGAGTTTAACATGAAGCTTTAATCATCGCAATATGCGAGGAACCAATTCTCCTGTGTGTTGTAGCTGGACATGAAATATATTCTTTTCCTCCATGTTTGAGGCCACCCCTACCTGTCCAAGATGTTCGTTCAGCAAATCCCTGATTTAATTACTTAGCTTTTTTATCCAGGAAGTCCCTCGATGCTTTCTCTATAGTTGTGCCAGAGTCTTATCAACGTATTCTGCCCAGTGTATCTGCTCTTTCAAGAAATATATGAGAGCATTGATCCATGTTTTAGCCGGATCATTTGATAGGTATTGAATGCACTGGTCCCAATATGTATCGCCTACTGTTGTATTACCCAATGAAAATAGTAGTTTGTAAAGTTCGTCTACTTCTTTCATGTGCTCCCAAAATCCCCATACTTCGTATATAAATGCTACCCGCTTCGTATCTGGACTTCTTAATACTACTGCGCACATAACATAGCTTTGTACTCCGCTATATCGTTGCGGAGGATAGCGGTCTTGAATCTTAGCCTCTAATGCTGCTGATATATTATTTGGTACTGGCAACCATGAGAGCCTCCCATCTGTTGTCACAGCGGGCAGATTAAATGTGTTGTTTATGTAGTATAGAATTGGTTCCCGAGTTTGGTAATTTAACGGTGAGATGTGCATTGAGGGGCTATCTTGGTTATCAGGCATCGATTGTTGAGTACCCCAGTTTAGCTGTTTTCCGCAACAGCCACAGTAAAGTGCTCCGCTACTAACAGGCGCACCGCAATAATTACATTGGAGAACTTGCTGCATCCCATGCCTCCATATTTGAAGGTCAATTATATCGTCGTCAACTAATCAAATCAACATTTAGAAAGTCCACCGCTTCCTCATTGCCAAACCAAAGTCACAAACGTGTCCATTGATCGTGCTCCCTATCTGGGAGACTGAGGCGAATGCGAAACTTATGAAAACGGTGTAAAATGCACGTCAATTGCCGTCACTATAATTACGTTCTCTGACGCTGGAGGCTGGTTTGATAGAGTCTTCCAAGGTAACGGGATGCATTCTGGACAGTTCCCGAACTCGTATTTGAGAGTAAGAAATTAATACCAGCGGTGCAGCAGTTATTGGTCTCATACCGGACTGCCAATCACTGATTTAATATCTCACCAAACCTGGCTTTAAGGATGTCTGCCATTTTTTGAGCCTGTTGCATTTCCTCCACTATGTGTTCAAGTTTGCCAAAATACTCAATATATGCACTTTCGCCGATGATTTCACGGATTGGTATCGGACAACAATTTGCCCACTTCTCATATGCTTCTATTCTGGCTATTCTCTTATCCAGGTCTTTGACGCCACGTGACTTGGGAGAAAGCGGAGCGACACTTACAATCCAATGGCGCCACTCTTTTCCACCCTTAGATTGATTGCATTTACCGCAGGAAGGGACAAGATTCCTGATTGAAGAAGGATAACCAGTGGGAAGCTTCCCCTTAACGATTGGATGAAGATGCTCCCATTCGGTGGCTTTATCTCCGCAATATGCACAAGTCAGGTTGTCAGGGTCGATTCCCAATATATCGAAAACCTGGGCCACCTCATTGGTCTTTGGCTCTATGTTCGGAAGTATCGCTGCTACAAAGGCGTTTGTTAGCGATGATGTTCTGAATGTAATAGTCAATGCTTTCGGCATAGAAAAAGCTCGCCCTACGTTTTCGCTAATTGTACGCTGCTCATTCATCAAACACCCCTTCGCTGCACTCGTAGCTTCACATCAGCCATCAACTGATATTAAAGCCATATTTGAGTCTGTTGCATAAACCCCTCTCCTAAATTGAGTGGTATGGTAAGATAGAGTTACCGATTGAAGAGGGCAAAAGTGCCTGGTGCATAATGTGAAGAAG
>DFZI01000052.1 GCA_002383665.1 Dehalococcoidia bacterium UBA4060 | reverse complement strand
TGAAAGTAAATGAAACCCTGCCCTCAGTGAGAGCATCGTAAATCAACTGTTGCAGGCCAAATGGTTTGATAGTGTATGTCTCAAAATAGGGAGCACCTGTTGACTTCCCCAGGAAATAATCTGGATTTCGCTTCATAACGAATCCATCGCTTGTGTTCCAGACCACCGGCTTGTAAGGCCCCAGGTTGCCGGAATAGCTCAGATTAGCCAGCTCCGGTGCGCTGGCAAAATCATCGGGAGATTTTTCATAATGGCTGGCGATTGCCCTGGGATACGGCATCAGATCATAAATAGTATAAATGAAGTCAGGATCCACAGTTTTTCGAATGACTTTAAATGTGCTGTCATTCACCTTTTCAACGCCCACAAAAACCTCTTTCCCATCCACAAGCTCCTGCCATTTTACACTGTCGGGGCACTCGATCCAATCGGCAAACATGATGTTTTGCAACGTATAGATATAGTCGTCGGCCGTCACAAATGTGCCATCCGACCATTTTAGATCATCTCTTATCGTTACAGAATAGGTGAGCCCATCCGCCGACACCTCGATATCCCGGGCCAGACAACGCAGTTGCAATTCAAAGCTATTATTAAATACAGCAAGTGGGTCGACCATAAAGCTCGCATACCTTCTGGAGGCACCACCATCTGTGGCAATTATCCAGTTGAGTGTCTGGGCATCTTCTCCGAGTATTCCCTCCACAAATGAACCTCTTACATTGTGAAGCTGTGTTGCCGAAGGGGAGCAGGCGGGTAAAACCATAGTTAGCAACGTCATGACAAACAGCAGGTAGAATAATTTTTTCATATTGACTCCTCAGCCATAATTATATATTTATAACGTAGATTTTACGGTTCGGTTTCATGGTATTCGGTAAGAGGCCAACCTCTAAAGCCTCGCAATGAGGGCACTAAATCCCCACAGAGGCTATATACTAACATAAATCTTCCATCAAATGAAGTATTGCTTCATTCTATCGGTTACCGCATCCATCTTCTCGGCAGTATCAGTACCCAATCTTCGCATAGTTTCATCTACCTTCCGGTATCTGTCGGCATCATGCATGTCAGCGAGCCGCTCATAAATTCCTGCACGCCTTCCTAACCGATAATTCAGTCTCTCCCTGAGCGGCATATTAAGATAGCGATTAACGGTATCCAGACAGGCCTGTTTGGCTGCGGGGAATTTCCCTTCCAATTCCGGCAACAGGTTTAAAATATGGTCGCTTTTTAACTCGCCTGTAAAATCCAGCCGGCTGATAAACTCACCGATCTCCTTGACCATCTCATCCTCACCCATGATTTCAAACTCACCTGATTCCACATTCGCCCACATCTCAAGCGCGGGGCTTACCATCAATGTACGCAACCTTACAAAATCAGGATTAATGCTATTTAATACACGTGCCGACTCGGCGGCATGCTCCTGCCATAGTTTTCTGCCACCCAGCCCCGGCATGTAATATTCAGAAAGCTCTATTCCGGCTTCCTTTATATTTCTGCCGCCGCTGATATGATCATCAGCGGTCATGCCTTTATTAACAATCTTCAGCACAGCATTACTTCCGCTCTCCATCCCGACATGAATGCGTGTAACGCCTGCCTCATGTATCTCCATCATCTCTGTCAGTGTCTTTTTGGCTGCCGTCTTGGATCGGCAATAGGACGTAATCCTGGTTATATCAGGGAATGTCTGCTTCAGAACAGACACTACTTTGATCAGGTCCGGGGTGCGCATGATGATGCTATTGGCATCCTGCAGGAAGGCTGACTTTCCTCCTGCAAACTGCCACAGGGCCACCTGCCTGAGGCTCTCGCTGGCAGTGGGATGACTATACATGTAAGCCGCCACATCGCGCACATTGCCGGCATATCCAGCACTGAAAGCTAACTCTTTAATGCCATCTGCAATCCTCTTGACTGTTTCAATGTCTTTAAGCACATCTTCTGCCGGGCGCAACTCGAACTTCTCGCCTTTGTATGTATGGCAGAACCGGCAACGGTTCCACGGGCAATTACGCGTGGCCCTTATCAACAGAGAATATGCCTCACTGGGAGGCCTTATCGGACCTGTTTCAAAATGCAACCGGTTTAATTCATTCCAATTCATATTGCTTTTAATTGTAACGCCAGTGCAAATAAGGTGGAAATCCGGACTTTCATTATTCAGTCAGAATAATGATACAATTTCCGGTAATTAATTATGAGCAAAGATATCAAGATCGTATCTTTCGATGTAGAAGGGACCATAGTGACCACCGATTTCAGCTATGCTATCTGGTTTGAGATGATACCCCAGCGGTATGCTGTACGCTACGGGCTGGATGCAGAGGAAGCCAGACAGGCGGTCAGAAAAGCCTACGAGAGCGTCGGCGACCAGCGGCCGGAATGGTATAACGTACAGTACTGGTTTAACCATTTCGACCTGGGGCAAGCAGATATCGCCATGGAGAGTCTCCAGGACAGGGTCAAATACTTCCCCGATACGTACGAAGTCCTCGGCAGACTCGGACGTGATTACAGGCTCAACGTGGCATCGGGCTCGCCACGTACCTTTCTCAAATACCTGCTGCATGATGTTGAGCACAATTTCTCCAGCATCTTTTCTTCGATATCGGATTTTCAGAAAGTCAAAACGGCTGATTTCTACCGCGCCATGTGCCGTCGGCTGGGCGTTGAGCCACAAGAGATAGTTCACGTGGGTGACAATTTGCAATTCGATTTTTACGAGCCAGCCAGCATCGGCATACATTCCTTCCACCTGGACCGCGAAGGCACATGTGGCAACACTGCTTCTCTTCACAACCTCAATCAGCTCATTGATTTTATCGAAGAACTGTAAGAGGATATTAGCCTATAAGGAGAGAAAAAATGACGGTAAAAATTACGACTTTAGTGGAAAATACCTCAGGAGCGCCTTTTATCCGCGGAGAATGGGGCCAGAGCCTGTTGGTTGAGACCGATGAAAATACTCTCCTTTTTGATACGGGCGCCAGTGATCTGATCATAGAGAACTCAGCCCGCTTGGGCGTAGACCTTAGCAAGATCGACAAGATCGTGCTCAGCCACGGGCATTATGACCACACTGGTGGATTACAGGCGGTGCTGATCAAGCTTATGGAATCCGAGGCCAGGCCTGAAGGCATCGAAATTGTAGCACATCCTGATATCTTTCAACCAAAATTCTCACATATTAAAGATAGCTCTGCAACTGACATTGGCATTCCTTTTGCCCGCGAGGATCTGGAAGCTTTCGGCGCCCGATTCAACTTTTCTCGTGAGCCCGTAAAATTGAACAGCTTTTCCCAGACCACAGGCGAGGTCTCAACAAGTGTAGAGTTCGAAAAAATGGACCCCTCATTGTATATCAGGGAAGGCAATACATACTTGCCCGACCCAATGGCAGACGACCTGAGTATGATCGTTAAAACGGACAGAGGTCTGATAGTATTACTGGGCTGCGCACACCGTGGTATAATCAACACACTTTATCACGCCCGCAAACAAACGGGCATAGATAAAATTTACGCCGTAATTGGCGGCACTCACCTGGTCTATGCCGGTAAAAGGCAGCTCGATGCTACTGTAGCAGCGCTAAGGGCAAT
>DFZI01000027.1:4120-16122 GCA_002383665.1 Dehalococcoidia bacterium UBA4060 | reverse complement strand
AGAATTATTGCAGCCTTAAGTTTTCATTGGTGGAGGCGAGGGAGGGTCGAACTCCCCGTCCAGAAAAAAGTTGCCAGCACCTCTACAAGCTTAGCCTGCGCTTTAATGTCGCCCGCTCAACCTCTGCAGGCAGAGTTTAAACGGGCCATCCGGTAAATCTTAGATAGCCTGCACCGGCATCAGGGCTATCGCATCCCGGCATTTCGTCGCCCAATCCCCTCCCACCGGGACGAGGAAAGGTTGGACGAGCTGCCTTCTTTAGGCTGCTACAGGAACTGCTTCGTCGGCAGTTGTTTTTTTGCTACCTGATTAACGAGGTAGATAGCACCTCGGCTTGCAGTACTGTAGGCTTTTCCCTGTCGAAGCCACGCGCCCCCATATTCTGGTTTTAATGTGCCTTGCGGCGCCCTGTCTTCAAGGCCCGCTCCAGCTCTCGCTCGGTATCGCGCCGGGCAATAGCATCACGCTTGTCATACTGCTTCTTGCCCCTGCCGACACCTATCTCCAACTTGGCAATACCATTTTTAATATAAACCCGCAACGGCACCAGAGTCAAACCTTTCTGGCTTACCACAGCCGCAAGCTCAGCGATCTGGTTACGGTGCATGAGCAGCTTGCGCCTCCGGCCGGGCTCGTGCGAATCAAACCCGCCTGCCTGGTAGGCCGCTATATGCGAGTTGTACAGCCACAGCTCACTCCCCTCCGGTTTGGCATAGGCATCCTTGATGTTCACTCTGCCGAGGCGGATGGACTTGATCTCAGATCCTTTGAGAGCAACCCCGGCTTCATAGCTCTCCAGGATGTGATAATCATGATAGGCTTTTTTATTAACCGCTATAGTCTTTATGTTGTCCATATGTGATAAAATTCTACCACCGCATACGCACAATAGATAAAGGGAGGCAGTTTTATGCAGGGTCTTCGTGAGAAAATGTGGCTTATTATAGCATTATTTCTGCTTGCCAGCCTCATCACGGGCGGAGCATTCCTGTCGGTAAGGCTGGCACAGCTTCAGCCGGTCGAGATCGCCCTGGCCGATACACGATCGCCCTCCATTTCCGGCGATGTGTATATCGGCGGCGCCGTGATGCGGCCGGGCATCTACTCCGCCAAGCCCGACGATACGCTCAGTTCACTGGTCTCCTCGGCAGGGCTCTCTGCCGATGCTGACATATCCCATATCAGCATTATGGTACCAGATAAAAATAATGCTTCCCTGCCGCAGAGAGTTGACCTGAACCGCGCTGAAGCCTGGCTGCTGCAGGCATTGCCTGGAATCGGCGAGGGCAGAGCCCGGATGATCATAGAGTACCGCACCAGGAACGGACCCTTCCGCAGTGTGGATGACCTGGGGAAGATCGAAGGCTTCGGTCAATCGACCGTGGACCGGGTCAGGGATTACGCCTCAGTGGGAGATTAACCGGCATGCCTTTGATTTATCTTTGCCTGGCCTGGCTGGCCGGAATTACCGTCGGGCCCGCTATAGAAGCCCAGGCCTGGATGCTGGCACTCTCTCTGCCTGTTTTTGTGCTGGCGGCCCTCCTCCCTTCGCACAGGAGGCCATTGATACTGGTCGGGCTATGTATGCTGGCACTGTCAGGCGGGCTCCTCAGGTACCGGGCAACCATTCCGATCGTGGACGATACCTGTCTGCAATACTATAACTGTACGGGTCCCGCAGTCATCGAAGGCAGAGTGGAAAGCACGCCCGAAATCAAAGGCCAGTCCCTCACCTTCCGCTTCTCAGCCAATCAGGTGACTCTGGGCGGGAAAATGACTGAAGTCAGGGGCGATGCACTGGTGTACCTGCCCTTCTATAAAGACCTGAGCTATGGCGACGTACTGCGGCTCTCGGGGAAGCTGGAAACACCGCCGCAGTTTGACGATTTCGACTACCGTGGCTACCTGGCAGGCCAGCATATATATTCCATCATCAACTATCCCGGGGTGCAGACACTGACAACCGGCACCGGCTTCACGCCTCTGGCCTGGATTTATGCTGCCAGGAACAGATTGGGAGAAAGCCTGACCTCATGCCTGCCTGGGACCACGGGACTGCTGGCCCAGGCCATACTGCTGGGCATGAGAGGCGGACTGCCGGACTCTCTGGTCCATGACTTCTACCTGACAGGCACAACCCATCTCATCGCCATCTCCGGACTGAACCTGACCATCGTGCTGGGCATTGTCCTCACACTCTCCGTCTGGCTGCTGGGGCGCAGGAACAGGCTGTATATCTGGATTTCACTGGCGTTTATCTGGCTGTACACACTGCTGACCGGACTCCCGCCGACGATGGTGCGGGCCGCTTTTATGGGCAGTGTCTTCCTCCTGGCGGAGTTGCTGGGCAGACAGCGCACCGGCATCACCGCCCTGTTCCTGGCAGCAGCTCTGATGCTGGCCATCGACCCCGGGGTGCTGCATGATGTCAGCTTCCAACTCAGCGTCCTTTCCATGCTGGGGCTGGTCCTCATCTCACCCTGGTTGATACGCGTCGTCAGCCCCGCTGAAGACAAAGGAAACCGTCATCTAACAAGGTTTAAGAAGGTCTCCGCCACCAGCTTTGGTACCACGCTGGCTGCCATACTCTCCACCTGGCCGGTCACAGCCCTCAACTTCCACTCCTTCTCCCTGGCCAGCCTGCCTGCGACCTTCTTTGCCATGCCCGCCTTCCCCGGCATCATTCTAACCTCGATGCTAACAGCGATTACAGGCCTGATCTGGCAGCCTCTGGGGATAGCAGCAGGCTGGATTGCCTGGGTTTTTCTACAGTATTTCCTCCTCGTTGTCGATATATTCGCTGCTATACCGGTAGCAGCTATCGGCAGCCTGGCCCTGCAACCATGGCAGGCCATAGCCGATTACATCCTCCTGGCCATCATAGCATTGCTCATCTTCCGCCGTGACCTGGCGCAGAGTGCATGGAAGGCCCTGCAAAACCTTGCCGTAAATATATGGCAGGCCATAATAGGAATACGGCTTAAGTCGTATATCACTCCGGTTTTTGTCGCATTAGGCATAGCCAACATACTGGTCTGGTCGGCCTTTGCAGTCCTGCCCGACGGGAAACTGCACGTCAGCATACTGGATGTGGGACAGGGTGATTCAATACTAATCAGGACGCCAGAGGGAAGTGACATACTGGTCGATGCGGGACCGGATCCCCTGGCTGCCTGCACACAGCTCGGTCGCCAGTTGCCCTTCTGGGACCGTGACATCGATATGCTGATACTTACGCAATGCCAGTCCGACCATATTGCCGGGGCAGTCCAAATCATGCATAAATACAATATTAAATACCTGGCACTGCCGGCCGTAAATTTCGATACCCAGCTCGGACAGGCCATTATCAAAACGGCCGGAGAAAAAGGAGTCGAGACTGTCCGCTTGAGCGAAGGCCGCCAGATATATCTTGGCAAAGGCCTCGGCCTGGCTGTGCTGAATCCGCCACGTGAGCCTCTTTGCGGCACTGACGATGATATAAATAATAACTCGCTGGTGCTGCGCCTGTCGTATGAGGACATGGCCTTTCTGCTAACTGCCGATATTGCCACCGACGCCGAGCGTCGCCTGCTGATGGATAGAGCTGATCTAAGCAGCCAGGTATTAAAAGTCGCCCACCACGGCAGCCGTAGCTCCACCACGCAAGAGTTCTTGGCGGCCGTCTCTCCTTCCGCAGTTGCCATCTCAGTAGGAGAGTGTAACCGCTTCGGACACCCGGCAGGAGAAGTGGTAGAACGGCTGAACGCGCAGACGGGCGGCAGAACTTTCACCACCATGGCTAACGGCACCATAGAGTTCATCACCGATGGGCAGAGGTTATGGTACCGGCTGGAAAAAACATCTCCATAACGCCGATTTTGTACTTCGGGCACTCCATTCCAGTATAATAGCATTAGAGATATATTTAACTACAATTTAAACAGGGTGATAATAATAGCCGTGTTGATATTGACGAGGAGGAATTAATGAACGACAGGGTTGCTATATTTATAGACGGTAGCAATCTATACCATTCTCTGAAGAATAACTTCAAGCGCTTTGACCTCAATTTTGCCGAGTTCACAAAGAAACTGTGCGGTGAGCGCCACCTGATCAGGACCTATTACTATAATGTGCTGCAGGATCCCGTCCAGAAGGCCGAGGGCGTGCGGGAACAGCAGGAGTTCCTGGATACTTTACGCAAGACCCGGTACCTGGAGCTCAGGTTGGGAACGACCAAGCTATCACAGGGCATCCCCGTGGAGAGGGGCATTGACGTTATGCTGGCCACCGACCTTCTGTATTTCGCATCCAACAACACCTATGACATCGCCATCCTGGTCAGCGGTGACTCCGATTTCAGCTATACTCTCCAGGTAGTCAAGAACATGGGCAAACATGTGGAAGTCGCCTATTTCGAAAATGCCGCATCCCGTGATCTGCTCAATGAGGCAGATTTCCTGCACGAGCTCGATCGAAGGTTTTTCACCGGATTATGGACGGGAGGCAGCCAGTTCCAGGCACACCGGAGGAAGCAGACCTACCGCAGAAAGACTAAACAGGCAGTTTCGCCAGCAATCATCGCCAACCAAGCGGCAATGGAAAATCATAGCACTCTGCCAGAGCCGACTCCAATCCAGGACAGTCTGACTTTGCCCGGCTTATAGGGACCTCCTCCCCTGACATGTTATAGATATCAATCTTACCTGCACGACAGACCACTACATATTCAGGCTGCTTGACGGCATTGAAGCTCAAGTTGCCCTTGATCTGAAGGCAGGTAAGCGACATCTTCACCACCGGCAGTATTTTGATGCCGCCGGCAGTGATCGGTTTCTCGCAGATAACGATCTCTTTAAGCATAATACCTGAGCCTTGCCTGCCGGACGGGCAGTGAATGGTAAAATGACAGCAAAGGCCGGATTACATGTACGGGCCGCATGCTCCAGTCCAGATAGACATGGCCTTTGATAAAGAGATCTTCCTCGAAAGCCGGCTGCAGGCTGATATCCGTGCCAAACCTGCTGTTAATGAGCAGGACAATGGGGATAAGGTAGCCTGCCATGGTACCTGTATAATAATCATCGCCAAGGCTGACCGACAGGTCTACATCGACATTTTCGATCCTGGCGCGCCCCCGCAGGCGTTTAAACAGCTCCCGCAGACGGCCCCACAGTCCTTCCGTCCGGAACATATCGTAGATGCGTAAGACCCAATTAAAGCCTTCACCATCTTCATGCCCTTCCAGTATATCCGGGCCGGCTTTTCTCTCCCGGCAAACGAGGCCAAAAAGGTATTTGAATCTCAGTGTCAGGTCGAGCCGTTTATCTACGCTGCCTCTTATCTCAACTTTGACGGGTATAACCAGTAACAGGGCAATCAGGGCAATCAGACAAAAGACGGTTACAGCGGCCGCCAAAGCTTAACTTTCCTTCTTACGTTCGCCCCATTTATCGGCGATTTTTTCTACCACGCCCGGAATTTTTTCACCCAGTTTCTCGATCGCTGCAGCAACTGAGCTCTTGATCGGCTCGATACGCACCCCTTCTTTATCAATAACAATAATGGCAATGGGATGAAGGCCACCACCTCCGCCAGTGCCGCTGGTGCCTGTTTTAGCCACCTCGCCAGCCTGTTTTAGATCGGGCTTGATACCACCACCTCCCGCCGCTCCAAATCCAAACCCCACACTCAAAAGAGGTATCAGTACAGTATCACCGACTGTGATAGGCTCACCCACTACGGTCTTGCTGCTGAGCACCTTTTCAATCTGGCTGATGGTAGTTTTAACCATGTTCTCGATATCTTCCATGCTATTCTCCTGTTGAGGCTGCCGGCCAGTAAATGTCCATACCGGCCATATACTCTTTTATAAATAAGCCACCGCTAAACGGCACATTTACCTGGTAGAATTGTATATCTCCAGGTTCCCTATGTCCATCCACCTTTCGCTGAAGGGATACGCGTACACATCATCTTTTTCAATCAGGTATGTGATAAAATTTCCCAGGTTTTCCTTGTGTTCACCGGAGCAGAAATCGTTTATGGCAGGGAAAATGCGCGGTGGGATAATCCAGCAGGCAGTCGCTACCAGGCTCGATTTCGGCCTGGCAGGCTTCTCCTCCAGCTCTACAATACGGCCATCTTTGACTTTAACTACGCCGTATTGGGTAGCAAGTGAGGGATCGCCTACATCGTAGACCGCAATTAAGGTATTTGTCCTGTTGTAGGCATTTAGAAACTTTTTCAACTCAAATTCGAAGTAGTTATCGCTGCCGAAAAGTAACATGTCTTCATCTATAGATTTTTGTCGTATCCAGTAATTGAGTGAACCGATAGCGCCCAGTCTTTCCTCCTCGTTATATACCTCTTCCACACAGATAGCTATAGGACGTGACTGCTGCTTCTCCCAGTTCCTGAAATCAGCCTCAAACTTCTTGTTTACATTAACCAGAATCTCAATATCAGGTGGGATTTTGTCTACAATATGATTGATCATAGGCTTGCCCCTGTAAGGCAGCAACGCCTTGGCGCAGTTCAGAGTAAGCGGATACAGCCTTGTACCAAATCCGCTGGCCAGGATCAGGCACTTCATATCAAAATGCTCTCCTTCTATTATTTTGCAGACGGGCTTATTTTGCGGTTGGCCGGTCTTCCAGTTTACGTCAATACAGCTATTCCGGCAACACCGGCCAGCCATGCGTTTGGACATACTATTGAGATAAACATACAATATTGCCATGACTCCCGAAAAGCTTCATGCCCTGGCACTGCTGGGGGAATACCAGGCCTGCCTGAATGGCCACACCGTTCCCTACCAACTGAAGCAGAGCCGCCGCATCCGCGGCATACGTCTGGAAATCCGCCATGATTCCGGGCTAACGGTGGTTGTTCCCGCCAGATATAAGCAGGATCAGATAGATGAGATCTTGCACAAGAAAACAGGCTGGATATTGCACCACCTGCCCGACAACAGGCCTGTGCAGATGCCCCTTTTCAACAAGGAAGTGGATCACGGGGAAAAAATATCCTACATGGGCAGGAAAATTGAGCTTGTCGTCACCAACACATCCGACAGGCCTGAGCCGGTCAGTCTCGAAGGCCAGAGGATTCGCATAAACTTAAATGGTCACGAAAAGAGCATTGCCGGCATACTGGAAAAATGGTACAGGAGCCAGGCCGGGCTGATTTTCACACAGAAGGCTGAAACTTTTAAAGGCATCATGGGAGTAAATTACACCAAAATACTTGTTCGGGGGCAGAAAACACGTTGGGGAAGCTGTTCCCACAGCGGCACCCTGAGTTTGAACTGGAAGCTGCTGATGGCACCTGAACCTGTTATAGACTACGTGATTATTCATGAGCTGGCCCACCTCAAGCATATGAATCATTCCAGGAAATTCTGGGAGTTCGTAGCCAGATATTGTCCGGATTGGAAAAAACACCGCAGATGGCTGATCGTGCACGAAGAGGATCTAAAAGCCTTATCTGCGTTTGGACAGTCTCCGGCTGTGGGATAGTTTTGACATTCATACATAATGAGCGCTAATATAATTGATCGGTGCGCCAATACACCAAGGAGCTAAATTAACATATGCCACAAAAGACCTCCCTGAACAACCGGCCGCTTGAAATTAGATGGCATGGACGGGGAGGGCAGGGTGCCATTACTGCAGCCAAAATCGTAGCAGAAGCTGCCTATCTGAAGGGCTATAAGGGTGTAACAGCCGCCCCATCATTCGGCGCCGAACGCCGCGGGGCGCCTGTCAGTGCCTCCACCCGCATATCTGACCAGCCGGTACTCGTTATGTCACAGGTTGAAAATCCCGATATTGTAATGGTTCTTGACCATACGCTGCTAACCTACCCTGAGGTTATCGCCGGACTGAACAACAATGGCTGGCTGATCGTAAATTCACCCCTGTCGCCCAGAGAGCTCGGGATAAAAGGAAATTTCAATATCGCCACGGCAGATGCTACCAGGATCTGCTTGGAGTTGGGCATAATCGTGGCTGGCCAGGTCATCGTCAATACTGCCATACTGGGTGCACTGGCGAAGGCGACCAGGGTGGTGGACCTTCCTACCCTGGAAAAGGTGTTACGTGACAGATTCTCTAAGAGCACGGTCGAGATGAACCTTGCTGCCGTCCATAAGACCCACGATGCTACACGGATTTTTAAATCGGGATAAATAATAATGGGAACGAGAGAATGCAACCATATTTGCGATGAGTCATCGCCCGGAATCGGCGAGGCTGGCTCCACCGGTGAATGGCGCACCAACATGCCGGTAATCGATGAGACGAAATGCACGGCCAGCAAGCTCAACAAACCCACCTGCTTTCTCTGCTGGCTGTACTGCCCCGAAGCTGTCATGACCAAGGGTATACCGCCTTCGATCAATTTGCTATATTGCAAAGG
This sequence comes from Dehalococcoidia bacterium UBA4060, assembly GCA_002383665.1. Lineage (GTDB taxonomy): Bacteria > Chloroflexota > Dehalococcoidia > GIF9 > UBA5629 > UBA6808. The sequence goes on along the minus strand of DFZI01000027.1, from coordinate 7,719 downwards.
CTGCGGCATCTGCGCACAGGTTTGCCCGGTACAGGCTATCACCATGGCGCCTGAAAAGAAAAATTTATAGGCTGATTATTAATGGCAATACAGAGAAAATCCAACATACACATCATGGACGGCAACCAGGCAGCCGCTATTGCTGCCAGGCTGAGCAGGGTGCAGGTGGTGGCTGCCTATCCCATCACACCACAGACACCACTTACCGAGCAGCTTTCCCTATTCGTTGAAAGCGGAGAGCTCAAGGCCGAGTATGTAGCGGTTGAGAGCGAACACAGCGCTCTGGCTGTCTGCACCTCTGCCTCCATAGTGGGTGCACGTGCCTTTACGGCTACGAGTGCGCATGGCCTGGCTTATATGCACGAGATGTTGCACTGGGCGGCGGGCGCACGCCTGCCTATAGTGCTGGCCTGCGTCAACCGGGCCATCGGGGCCCCCTGGAATGTGCTTAATGACCAGCAGGACTCCATAGCGCAGCGCGACACAGGCTGGATCCAGATATACTGTCGCAACAACCAGGAGATACTGGATACCGTGATCCAGGCTTTCCGCATAGCGGAGCAGGTCTATGTGCCGGTCATGGTTTGCTACGACGGCTATATCCTTTCGCATACCGAGATGCCTGTGGATATTCCGGACCAGGCTGACGTGGATAAATATCTGCCACCCTACAAACCCCACACCACTCTCGATCCTGCCAATCCCAAAAACTACAACCTGGTCACGCTGGCTGACCCGCGGGTAGGCGTGGAAGGCAAGCTCTGTCACGGCTACATGGAGCTGCGCTACCTGCTGCAGGAAGCACTGCAGAACTCACGTGAGACTATTCTTGATGCCGGGCAGGAATTCAACAAGATCTTCGGGCGTGATTACGCCCGTATGTTCTGGGAAGACCGCAACGAGGATGCCGAGATTACAATCGTTGCCATGGGAAGTCTGGCCATGGAAGCCATCGTCGCCGCCGATATGCTGCGCGAAGAGGGCATCAAGGTCGGGGTGCTCGGGCTCAGGGTCTTCCGCCCCTTCCCCAAGGCAGACGTCGTAAGAGTATTGCGTAAATCCAAGCTGATTGTAGTATTCGATAAGAACATCAGCTACGGATCGGAAGGTGCTACCTGCTCTGAAATCAAGTCAGCGCTCTACGGCACGTATATTAATGCCTCCATCAGGAATTTCATCGTCGGGCTGGGTGGCCGCGATGTTAAAGCCAGAGAGCTTGCCGATGCCACCAGGAAAGCCATCGCTTCTTTGAAGGAGACGGTGATCAATCCCGACTACCCTGAATGGATTTGTCAGATTTAAGGGAGAGATACAGTGAAAGCCAATGCAGTTACCTTAACCGAGCAGGAATGGATTTTACCGGGTAACAGGACGTGTCCCGGNNGGTATGTACCCCATCACCGCCGTTAACGTGCCCTGCGTCAATACTCCTTTTGCCTCTACAGGCGCCTCAGCCACAGGGCTGGTGGCAGGGTTGAAGGCACTGGGCAGGAAGGGCATCACCGTGCTCGCTTTTGCTGGAGACGGAGGCACATATGATATTGGCATCCAGTCCCTCAGTGGCGCAGCCGAGCGTCAGATGGACTTTATTTATGTATGTTATGACAATGAAGGTTATATGAATACCGGCAACCAGCGCTCCGGCTCAACACCACTGGGAGCTGTATCAGGCACTACCCCGGTGCTGGGCAAGCAACAGTACCAGAAGGATATGACCGCCATCATGGAGGCCCACGGGTTGCCCTACGTAGCTACCTGCTCGGCATCCTTTCCCCTCGATCTGTATGAAAAGGTCAAAAAGGCCAGGACCATCGAGGGAACACGGTTCATCCATATACAAACTCCCTGCCCTCCGGGATGGCTTTTCCCCTTCAGTGACACTATCAAGATAGGCGAGCTGGCTGTTGAGACTGGTCTGGTCGTGCTTTACGAGATAGAAGACGGCATCTTCAGGCTGACATCGATGAGCGAGTCGGTAGCCAGCAAAGGCACCCAGCTCAGGCCTGTGCGTGAATACTTCAACCACCAGGGCAGGTTCAAGACCATCACCGAGGAGCAGATTGATGAGCTTCAGGAATGGGTCACCACCCGCTGGAAACATTTTCTCCATCGGGCAACTCACGCATAGTCCCGCACCTGGCACTCGCTATCTACTTATTGACCAGCCCTATACCAATACATATAATAGATGGCTATGAACATGGGCATAGCAGGCAAAACTGCCATCGTATGTGCTGCCAGCAGGGGGATGGGTAAGGCTATAGCCCTGGGCCTGGCCAAAGAAGGCGTCAATATGGCCATTTGCGCCCGCAATGAAGAAGCCTTGCGCAAGACAGCCCACGAGATTGAATCGGCCACCTCCGTTAAGATCATACCCATCATGGCCGATCTGAAAAAGGGCAGCGAGATCAAAAGCTTGGTCGAGGAGACCGTAGACAGATTCGGCTGGATCGACATACTGATCACCAATGCGGGCGGACCGCCATCAGGGCCTTCACTGAGCTTTAACGACCAGGACTGGGAATATGCCGTGGTACTTAACCTTCTCAGCACGGTCAGGCTATGCCGCGAGGTCATCCCCATCATGAAAAGGCAGGGCTGGGGCAGGATCATCAACATGGTCTCCATGGCTGCCAAACAACCTCTGCCCGATATGATACTTTCCAACTCCGTAAGGGCGGCCGTCCTCGGCCTGTCCAAGACGCTGTCACAGGAAGTAGCGGCCGACAATATCACGGTCAACAGCATCTGCCCCGGCTGGATACTCACCGACCGGTTAGAATCGATCGTACGCAAGCAGGCAGAGACCCGACACGATAGCTATGAAAACGTCCTGGCCAGCATCACTGCTGATATCCCACTTAAACGATGCGGCAAGCCCGAAGAGGTGGCCAACCTGGCCGTTTTTCTGGCCTCAGAAAGGGCCAGCTACATCACCGGCACAACCATCCAGGTCGATGGTGGATTGATCAAAGGCCTACTGTAATTTTCTCAAAGTCAAAGCAACTAAAAATCCATTAATAACCATCCCGCACCGTCCCGCTTGACAACTTTCTTATCGTCCTGTTAGACTGCACACAAATATCTTGTATACAAATTTTATAGGCTCGAACTTAATGTGGGAGGTTTGCTATGAATAATCCAGTCTATGACAGATTGGCTGCCGCAATCAATGCCCGCGGCACATCGGTGCCTGCCGTTAAATGCAGGGAGTACTATGAGCTGGTGGAGTTCCTGTTTACACCCGAGGAGGCCACCATCTTCTGCGCCATGCCAATTGATTACGCCAGTGTGGAGGAGATCGGAGCCAACCTGGGGAGAAAAGACTTCACTAAACTCGCAGAGGAGCTCGAGAAAATGGGTGATAAGGGGCTGGTACATATCAAGGGAGAACCCGGCAGGAGACAGTATCAAGCCCTGCCTTTTGTGCCGGGCATCATCGAGTTTCAGCTCTGGCGCGGCGTCGTGGATGAGCGCAGCAAGAAGTGGGCTCTGCTGCTGGCCAGCTACTCCAAGGCTATCAAGCGTGAGTTCACATCGCCCACTCCTCCTACCCTTGAGAAATCAGCACCCGGTCGCAAGGTGATAGTGGAACAGGA